>CALMXF010000400.1 GCA_937870985.1 uncultured Chloroflexota bacterium | reverse complement strand
GTTCATCGCCGGACGTGGCCGCCTCCATCGCTGCGAGTGACGCGGCCCGTGTGGCCGACTGTCTCGCCGCGTGGTTCTCTACCATCGCCACGGCCCACGCCGGCGCTTCTGGCAACTCGCCGATCGGGATCAGCGCGCCAGTGAGTAGCCGGTACTCGCCCGGCGTGCCATCGTCTCTCGGCACGCGGCTACCAGGCGCAACGAGATTGCCGATCGTCAGCAGGTCATAGTCGCCCGGTTCGTTCATCTGCGCGTCTGGACACCCGGCCGGCCGCCGGTAGTACCAGTGCTCATGCCCAGCGCCGCTACGCGACTGTACGCGCATCGTGTCCGGCGCGCCGGCGCGGCCGTTGCGTTGCTGGAAGTCCGTCAGCCGATCGGCGCAGTCCGGCGTGACGATCAGCAGCCCGGACGCCTTGATGCCGATACCGATGTTGTCGTCAGGATGCAGCGCCCACCACTGGCGGATAGTCTGCTCGTCAGTCGTGGCCAGCTCCTGCCAGACTTCAAAGCGCGCCCGTTTCGTGCCAGCGCGCAGCGGATGCACACAGTACCCGGCCCGCGCCAGCTCGAGCGCCCGGTCAACCATATTGTCATTATGTCGCGTCTGGGATATGCTCATGTCATCACCAACACATTTCTGTCAGCGGCCCCGCCACACCGGCGGGGTTCGTTGCGTCTGTGTGGTGACTGTCCGTAGTGACGTGTATACGCTCGTATACGCGTGTGCTATGCTCGCCCTGGTTGATTAGAGTGAGCTGCGCGGACAACAGACAGCCACCACCCGATCGGTTGAGCCGGTCGCAGTACAGGGAGTCCCCACTACCCCGTGCTGCATGCGCCGGCTCATCGCGTTCCTGTCACCTCCGTCACCTCGCCCAGCCGCTCGATATCCCCGCGCCGCACGAGCTGCGGCCGCCGGAACAGCGCCCGGTCGTATGCCGCGATCTCGCCGCGCCGGATACGATCGCGCAGTACCCACACGCTACAGCCGATCAGCGCGGCCGCCTCCCGGACTGTCACATACTCAGAATCCAGCGTGCGCAAGTCGTGCGCTCCTTTCCGCGTCTGCTCAACGATTCTGCTGTACGTTCAGATTATCCCCCCGCCGCGCTACTGGCGCAATGAGTGACATAAGGTCAACGGTCTGGCGCCTGTGCGATGATCGACAGCATGATACGCATTGATCGGCTTGTCTTCGCGCTCACGGCCGCGCTGGGTATCCCAGCGATCATTGTGGCCGTCTGGCTGCTGCGCGACTATCCCGTCTGCACGTGGTGGGTTGCCGGCCCGCTTGTCGGCGGCCTGGTCGGCGCGGTCATCGGCTGGGTAGCCTACGGCCATGAGTGACACGACAGACGCGACACGACACGACACGACAGGCACGACGGCCGGACGCGACGAACGCGACAGCGAGAATGCGATCGTCATGTCCGTTGTGGACGCGGCCGCGATGCTGGGTATCTCGCGTAGTGCTGTTCGCAAGCGGATAGAACGCGGCCAGTTGGCCGGCCACAAACAGCGCGGGGTCTGGTTCGTCGTGCTGGACGCGACAGACACGACAGGACACGACACGACAGGAACGCGACAGGACAACGCGACAACAGCCGTACCCGATGTCGCGCGTTCCCAGCTCGAGCTACTGCGCGACACACTGCTACGCCCGCTGATCGAACAGAACGAACGCCAGCAGCAGATGATCGCTGGCCAGGCGGCTCGTATCGGCGTGCTCGAGATGGAACGCGACCAGCTACGCGACGCGCTAGAACGCGCAGCAGTCAGCGCGCCAGTGCCGCAGAACGGATCATCAATCACTGCTCCGGCGGGAACGCCCCAGCGGTCATCGTGGCGCGTCTGGGGATGGCTCACGCGCCGTTCGTCATGATCGTCTCGTGTCCCACGCCACTGGAGCCACTGGGACGCGCACAGACGATCGTAGCGCGGCCCAGACTCGTACGGGATAGAATCCGCCCCCGCGCGCGGTCTACAGCAACGGCAACCTGACGTTTCCGCCCCCCCCCTGCCTGTATTCCGCGGTCGCGCACGTTCCACCCCGCGCGCGGTCTACGGCGCAGCCTCTTTGAAGTTTCGACCGCCCCCGGCTAGCCCTGCTTGCCATGACCAGACGCCCTACGATCGTCTGTGAGCGGTTGCAAGGTGTCCCAGCACCTTGCACCATGCCGCCGGCCGTGCGGTTGGTGTCGCCGATCGTGGCGCCGATCGTGTCGTGTCACGAGCGCGCGCCGCCCGGCTCCCTACGCCCCCCTGCCCTGGCACTTGCGCAAGAGCGCCTACGATCGCCTGTGAGCGTTTGCCATGCACAGAGGCACACCGCGTTGTAGCCGTGACGATCGGCCCGTAGCGGCCAGCGTGGCGCGTCTGGCGGCGTCTCTCGTGGCGATCGGCCCGGAAGCTCCGCTTGCGGGACACCGTGCGTCTGGC
>CALMXF010000399.1 GCA_937870985.1 uncultured Chloroflexota bacterium | reverse complement strand
TGTTGCGGGACGACTGTCACCGTCTTGTCCTGCGTGTTGTTCGCTTCGGCGCCCGGACCCGGCTCGACGACGGTATTGAAGACGTCGACGATCGCGCGACTGGTATAGGTGTCGGTCACGTAGTACGTGCCCTTCAGGGTCACGGTCCGCGACTCACCTGGGTTCAGGCCGTTAATGAACTCCAGCGGGCCGAATGCGTCAGTGTTCGAGAGCAGCCACTGGACGGCGAAGTCGTTGGCGGGCCACGGCCCATTATTCTTGACGGTTATCGACGCCGTCGCCTCGACTCCACGCACCGGGGATGCCGGATTGATCGTGAAGCCAGTGATGATCAGATCAATCGGCGCAGGCTGAACCGTCACGTTCAGAATCTTGAGGTTGTTGTTCTCGGCCGGCCCGAACTTGTTGCTCTCAGCGATGTTGTTGAATGCGTCCACATTCCCGAGTAGCCGAACGTTCCCGGAGACCGGGTAGGTGTACTGGAACGACACAGTCGTGGTTGCGCCGGCCGCCAGTCCGTTGACCTGCTTGGAAATCGTCTGCGGGCCAGGCGTGAACAGGAACAGCGAATCCGGGTTCAGCTCGACCATGAAGTTGCCGGCCGGTGTATTCCCCAGGTTCTTGACCGTGAGGTTGACCGTCGCTGGTTGTCCCTGCGTCGGCGATCCGGGGGAGATCGTCATGTTCGTGATCGTCAGGTCGATGTAGTTCGGCCCGACTGTCACGGTGACCGGCTTGGCGTTGTTGTCCTCCTTCATCTCCCAGACAAGCTTCGTGCTATCGACCGTGACTGTTCCGTCGAACTTGCCGGGGAGCCAGTACACGTAGTTGAACGTCACATTCGTCGACGCGCCCTCGGCGAGGCCGTTCACCTGAATCGACACTGGCGAAACGAGCCACCACGGCTGCCATTGCACACGGAATGGCCCGGCGTCGGCGTGGCCGATGTTCTTCACGGTCACTGTTGCGGTGGCGATCTGGCCCGGCACTGGAGCAGCCGGGTTAATCGTGAAGTTTGTCGAGACCAGGTCCGGCAGCGCCGGGTCGACAACGACCGATTTTGCGAACGTGTTATTGGTCTCGTCGGTCTCGAACACCCAACCGCCTGAATCGACGGTTGCCCAACCATCGAAGGTCGCGGCCCACCAATAGGTGTAGCTGAACGTCACGGTCGTTGTCGCTCCAGCGCCCAGGGCGTTGACCTGAGTCGTTAACGGTGACTCCATCAGCCATGGGTACCACTGGAGCTGGAACGGACCGGCGTCGGTATTTCCGTTGTTGACAATCGTGATCGTTGTCGTAACGGGGCGGCCGGCGACCGGAACCGGTGGATTAGAGGACGGATTCACCGCCGATACCACCGTGATGTCGGTGATCTGGAGATCGATCGTCGCGGGCTCGACGCTCACCGGGAGAATTTCGAGATTGTTCATCTCGTTGGTCTCGTTGACCGCATTCCCGGTGTCGACGTTGACGATCGTCATGAAGTTCCCCGAGTTGGGGAACGCATATACCAGATCGACGACCATCGTCGCGTTCGCGTTCAGGTTGGCCACGGATGTCGATGGCCCGGCCGGCGCGAACTGGTCTGATTGCCACTGCACGACGAAGGCCTGCGCGGCGCAAGTACCTACGTTCTGAATGGTGATGTGGACTGTCGCGTTCTGGTTCTGAATGGGTTGGTATGGATCTGTCGACATCGCGATGATCCGAAGATCCGCGCAAGGTGTCGCCACCGCGGCCACTGGAGACACGGTCCCGAACACCAGTGAGAGGAGAACAACGACAACAGCAAGACGGCGGAGCAACGCTGCGTGCACCGGCCCTACCCGTTCTACTCGGGATGCCCGCACGCAGGACGCAACGCAAATCCGGCGGACACTACCGAGCTACCGTAGAAAGACGTTAAGTACGACGATGGCGTTGTCGGTTTCGACCACCGGAAACGCTCACGTGACACAATTGCCTCGAGACGATCCCACTGTAACGACGACCCGCGCGAATGTCAATAGGGTCGCGTCGCGAGTGGTTACATGCGTTTACCGGGGTCCACGTCGGGCGCTCGATGTGGCAGCCGCGGGGTGAAACGACCGCGCAGACGTCTCTGTGCAAGGTGTCAGCGACACTAAATGCCGCAGGGATTCATTCGTCAGACCGAGCCGGGGTTTCGCCTGGACTCTCCGGCAACGCGTTACGTCGAGCGTCCTGGCTGTTCCCGTCTCCACACACAACGTCGATCTGATCCATGAACAGCCCCAGGAAGCTTCTGGCAGCATCGTCGTCGAACAGCACGTGTCGATATCTGAGTGACAGGCACATGCGGTTGCGGAACCGAACGACACCGATCCCAAGTCCCGGCGGCATCGACGCAGGTGTCGATCCCCACAGCTCGACGATCGAGCCGGCGGTTCCAAGGCTATCGAAACCACGTAGCCGGCCAACGTTCGACATCAACGCGGCCACCTGTCTCCGACGTCGGATGCGGGGCTGGCTGAGCAACAGGATGAAGAATGGGTCCAGGCGTCGCAGCCACGACGGACGGCCACGAAACGCCGCTGCGCTGTACTTTCGCAGGAGCTGGGTCTGGTCGCAGACAACGTCCATCAGCACGGTGGGATTCACTCGTTGCTCGGCCGTCGTTTGCACGACGCCATGGCCGACGACGTTGGCAACGACCTCGTGCAGCCACGCCGCAGGACGCAGATTGACCGGCATCAGCACCATCACCCGCTCGGCGGATTCGTGCTGGCGTTGGTTCCACTCGGCGATCGCGAGGTGCAACGCAGCAACGAGGACATCGTTCACCGTGATCGTCGAGCGATGCTCGTGGAGCAACCGCAGGTCGAACGCATCGACGTCACGCGAGGCGTAGCACATCCCGTAGCCGGGCTCGACCGTCGGGCGTAACGGACAAACCAATGTCGGAAGGTCATTCCAGCGGGTCACCGGAGCCGACGGGTCAGCGTTCGCCGCCTGATCTTCCTCTGGATCAAACCTCAGCTCGCGAGCCGCGAGCGGGTCAACGTCCGGGACCGGATCTGCTGCCCCCTCGTAGTGACGCACCACCGACCGGAAGAATCGGATTCCACCCATGCCATCGGCCATCGCGTGGTTCCAGGCGTAGAGCAGCGAATCACCGCCCGGCCGCCGGACGAGTAGCAACCGGATCGCGGGTGGTTCACAGAGATCAATGAGCTGGCTGGTGAACGCGGCTCGAAGCGCGGAAAGATGCTCGTCATTGTCAGCGTCGGTTACCTGGATGACCTTGCCTGGATCGATCTGGCCGGGTGCGCGAAGCTCCCACATCGGTGGGCGCAATACCCGACGGCCCGCTGCTCGTCGAGCGCGTGCCATCGGGTGCATCGCCACCGCTGCCGCAACTGCATTCGTGAGCTTCGACACGTCGATCGAGCCCGACACACGAATCTCGATGCAGGCGTTCTGCGGCTGATCCAGCCGATTTCCGAAAGCGAGGATTTCCTCAGTGACGGTGAATGGGAAACGCACGTCGTATGCTCTCGTACTGTTCCGAACCTGTTCCGTCGATCATCCGGCGGATGCGCGGATCAGCCGGATGTGTCGGAGGGGCGTGGGAACATAGTGCCGTCCCCACGCCTCGCCAGTTGCTTGACGCCTCAGGTCAACTCAGTGACAGGTGCTCGCTCCGTAGCTCACCTGCCGGCCCAGGCGCATGATGATGTCCCCAAGGTCCTCTCGCGTCGTCTCACTCGTGATATTGACTCCCGAGCCCGACGTTGCGTACACCTGCTGTTGCAGGTCGTCGAGGGACTTGGCAGCCACGTTGCAGTAATTCTTCGAGGCGGCCCACTCGGCGCGCTTCAGCGTCGCGAGCAGCGTCTGACTTCCGTCAGGCGCCACATCGCCCCGCGCGGCCGCGTCGGAGATGCTGGACCGAACCATCGCGAACGTCACCGCCTGGCTGGCAGTCTGGGACGATGTCGTATTCGATGGATCCGACGCTGTGCCGGACGCCGACTCAGCGACGATCTGATACGCATACTGATTGCCGGCCGCCGCTGTTGTATCCGTGAAATGCGTGTCCGAGGTTGTCCCGATTTCGGTGAATTGACCCGGGACAAGCACCGAGTTCGTGCTATCACCGGTCGCGACCGCCGGCGGCGGGAAGTCAGGAACGAATCCCCGGTCGCGCGTCACTGTGCGATCGAAGGCGAAGCCCGGGGTCGACGTATACCCGGCTCGCAAGACCCGGTAGTTGGCGGCGCCATCGACCGCGTCCCATGACACGACATTCTTGCCATCGACGACCTCGGTCAGCACCCGGCTCGGAGACTGCAATGTGCCGTCTGTCGTCGTCGCCTGGTCGTTGGCTCTCCCGCCTCGCGTCTGCCGCCACGGGAACGGTGTCCGGCAGAAGCCGAACGAACTCCCCTGCCAGATCGCGGTGCCCTGGCCGTGGTTCGCGCTTCCGACAAACCCGCCGGCCGGTGTGTTCTGCATCGTGCGCGCGCCGAAGTTGTAGGTTCCATCGCCGAACGCATTCATCGTCACCAGGTTCCAGTACTGACCATCGCAGCTACTGTAAATGTCGAACCCGAACTGCCAGGACAACAGCGTATTGAAGATCGGCACATCGCGGAACGACCAGCTCCAGTCGTTCGTACCGACATAGAGCGCCCCGCCCATGTCTTCCATACGCCAGAAGTGCGCGTTGAACACATTCCCGTAGCCATCGGGGAGGCCGCTGATCGGGTAGACCGTCTTTCCGCTCGAAAGCGTCCGGCTATTGCCGACCACGAGCTGCCACGAGTCATCGGAGGCAATTCGGATCAGCTCCGACCCGGGGAAGACGGTCGAGTACCAACCGCTCGCGCCGACATACAGACGATCACGGAACACGTGCATCGACACCACCGACGTGATTGCCTGCCCCCGTCCGGCGCCGTTGGTCACGATCGGCGTGAAGCTGAAGGCCGAGCCCGGCGTCGAAAGGCTCGCTTTCCAGACTCCGTACCCGGACGTGGCCGACCCGGTGCCGATATACAGCGCGTTATTGAACGTCTCGAGCTCGAAGACGCTGAGGTCCGACGGGCTGACCTGCGTGTAGGTCGGACTGCTCCCCAACGGGTCCTGTATCTCGAGGACCGCGCCATCACCGGTGTAGCTCTGGCTCGCTGTCGCGAACAATCGTCCTTGCATGACGATTATGCCGCGATATCCGATGACATCGTATGCGCCATATGACGTGTGAATCTGTCCCGGCGCTCCAGGGACTGCGGTGAACGTTTCACCATCCGTCGACTTGAGGAATCGTGGCGGCGCGGTGGTCAGAAGCTCGGGGATGTATTCCCCGGCAGTCACATCGCCGACAACCAGGGTGTCGTTAATAACCGCCATTCCCCGGTAGCCGATATCGCGAGCAATCTGCTTTCCGGGCGCACGCGGGTTGTCAACTGTTTCCGACTTGTAGACCAGCTTCCATGCGTGTGTTCCTGGCGTGAACTGCCAGATCTCCGCTCGGAGGTCGAGATCGTACTTGTCGGCCGCGCAAGTCAGGTCGGGCGCAGGGTGCTCCGGATACAGCCCATACCCGGGATAGTAGTAGTCGAGCAGCGCGTTTTCGACGCATAGTGGGTTGGCGGCTGTGCCAACGTACAGCTTGCCCTTGAACCATGTCATGGACCAGGAGTAAGCGTTCTCCTTGTTTCCGAAACCTCCGGTAGAGACTTCGGAGACGCCCGGGCGGGCGGCCAGACTCGTGAAAACCTGGACCAAGGACAGCAGCGCAAGCACCAATAATGTGCCGACAATCCTGCGCCGGGACGCCTTAGAACTACGTAGCTTCATCTGTCCCCCACCATCTTTCGATCCACAACCCGATCGACGCTACCCTCTCGCTCACGCTTGAGCCACCATGCGCTCGATAAGCTGTGCAGCGCCGGGCGGGCCCGGAGCCGCGTTCAACTCCCTCGCAATTCTTCTGGCATTTTCTCGATAGCCCGAGTCAGATAACACTTGTTCCACTGCTTCGCGTAATCCTTCGGGAGTGCACTTGCGCGGCAATAACCGCACTCCCGCGCCGGCCTCGATCACCCGACGGGCATTATCGGGCTTGTCCCAGGTGGTCGGAACGATGACCAGCGGCACTCCGGCCCGCATGGCGCTCATGACAGTCCCATTGCCCCCCGTCGTTACGAGGGCTGAACAGCGTGGAAGGAGAGTATCATGATTTGCCCACTCCGCGACATGGAGATTCGGCGCCAGATTGTCCCCGCCAGGGACCGCCCGCTCGCGTCCGGCCGTCACGATCACCTGCATCGGCCGGCCAGCGAGGCCCTCGATCGCCGCCCGCAAGACGAACGGGTCTTGATAGTGGGACGTGCCCTCGGTGACATGAACCCATGGCTCATCGGTCGGCACCGTATCGAGCCAGGCTTCGCCATCGACCCTTGCAGGCGGGTGCCACATGAATGGCCCAAGGTAATGGACGGTCGCCGGCAGGTCGTGCCGGTCGTAGTCGAACTCTGGCACGTTCCCGACGAGATACAGCGGCAAACGACCGCCGAATTCGTTGACCGAACATCCGAGTGGCGAAAGCCCATGCTGGGCTCGAAACAAGTCAATGCGTCGTCGGAGGCCGGTCGCCACGAAATCTGTCGAGTGATTCATGACACTCGCAAGCAGACGTGACGCGGACGATCGAGGCGGCGCCATCCCGAACCCCCAGACAGGGGCGTCGGGGCCAGGAATCATCGATCCCATCGACGACACCAACGCAACCGGAATCGGCGTAGCCTCCCACAGGACGACCACCGGGCCCCACATCGAAAGGTCGGTGACAATCGCGTCCGCCGGCCACACGTCCAGGATCGCCTGCAAGTCGGCGACCTGCTCCGGGATCGACTCTACAATCCAGTTGCGGAACGCCTGATGGCCGACCCGCAGCGACTGGCGCCGACCTCCGGCGCGCTCCTCCAACTCGTGAATCCGCTCCCAGCGTTCAGAGCGCACAGCCTTGAATGGGAAGAAACGGATTCCCGCCGCTTCCACCACGTCACGGGATTCCTCTGCGGTGTAGAGCGCGACCTCACATCCACGCTCTCGCAACGCCAGCGCGATGCTCATGTGGGGAAAGACATGACCAGGAAATGGCCAGCAGGTGAGGAGAATCCTGGCGCTCATTCCGACTCCAATCGCAGACGCAGTGTGTGCAGTCTTGCCCGAATCATCGCTGACGAAATCCACTTCTACCGATCACGTTACGAGATTCAATTGGCCATTGTTACTGAGGCGGGCGCTAGCTCCTCGAGCAGCTCTGCGGCATGCGCCGGCCCGGGGGCAGCGGCCAGTCGTTGAGCCAGGCTCAGCGCGTTGGCACGATACCGAGGCTTGCTGATCACCTCTCCCACTGCCGCTCTGAGGCCTGCGGGAGTGCAGCGCTTTGCCGGGAGACGGATACCGACACCCGCGTCGACAATTCGCCGGGCGTTATCGGGCTTATCCCATGTTGTCGGGACAACCACGAGCGGGACACCGGCTCGCAGCGCACTCATCAACGTGCCCGCCCCCCCGGTCGTCACCATTGCGGCACAACGCGGGAGCAACGTATCGTGGTTGATCCAGTCCGCGGTGTGAATGTTCTGGGCGAGGTCGCCGAGGTTGAGGTCGGCGATCGACCGTTGCCGACCACTCGTCAGAATGACCTCCATCGGCAGCCCCGCCAGGCCCTGCGCCGCCGCTCGGAGGACAAATGGGTCGCCATAGCTCAGCGTGCTCTCGGTCACGTGAACCCACGGTCGTTCGGTGGGGATCGTCCCCAGCCACTCGGGATCCGTCGATATCGCGGGTGGATGCCAAACCATTGGGCCGAGATAGTGGACGCTGGCCGGCAGATCCTTACGGTCATAGTCGAGCTCGGGCAGGCTGCCGATGAGATTGAGGGGCAGTCTGCCGGTGAAGCGATTCATGGATGTGTCGAGCGCCGGAAGGCCGTAGTTCGCGCGGATCTCGTTCACGCGCGCTCGCAGCCGGCGGCCGGCGATCTCCGTCATACCATTGATCGCGCCGGCCACAAGGCGCGCTCCCGCTGTCCGGGGCGGCGCCATCCCAGAGTTGGCCGA
>CALMXF010000398.1 GCA_937870985.1 uncultured Chloroflexota bacterium | reverse complement strand
TGACGAACGGCAACGGCAACGGCGACAAGCACGCCAGCCACGCCGCGCCGAAGGCGGAGGCCCAACCGGCCGCCGCCGCGCCGCAGGCCAGCATCGCCACCGAGACCGCGCCAGTGCTCGACGGCGGCGTTAGCCAGCAGCTGGCCGGCATGATGGGCGACGCCCCCTTCTGCGACGTCTGCGGCCACATCACCGTCCGCAACGGCGCGTGCTACAAGTGCCTGAACTGCGGCAACAGCCTGGGGTGTTCGTAGCCTGAAGCACGCCACGATGCTGGGCTGGTCCTCGTGTGAGGGCTAGCCCAGCATCGGAACCCCACGACGTGATGAGAGAGCTGTCACAAAGGTGGCCCCCACTGGCCGGTGATAAACTTCCACAATTAACTGCTCGGGAGCTCATCCGGGCATTACGTCGCGACGGGTGGCATCTGGAGCGAACCCGTGGTAGCCACCAGCATTTTTCTCATGATTACAAGCCGGGAATTGTCACCATCCCGGTACATTCAGGTCGCGACGTTCCCCTGCTAGTTGTCCGCTCGATCCTCAAGCAAGCGAATCTGACCGAAGAGGAGTTCAGGAACTTGCTATGAACACCACGTTACTACCACCCCGCCGCTACAGCGTAATCGTGACATGGGACGCGGAGAGCGAGACCTGGCTGGCCAACGTGCCGACGTTAGGGATCATGACGTTTGGCACGACTGCTGACGAAGCTTTTGAGATGGCTGAGGATGCTATCTCAGGGCATCTGGAAGCCCTCATCGCCCGGCATCTTCCTATTCCGGTTGAGGATCACCCGGCCGAGGTGCGGAGTCTCACCGTTCGTTGACGCCCGGCGCCGTCTGCGGCCACATCGCCAGCCCGCTTGTCGCGCCCGTTGCGATTGGTTCATTCCTGAGTTAGCGGTGCTGGAAGTCACGACCGGGGGCACGGGCCAACGCTCGACAGGCCGCCCCGTCCCTCACACCGTACAATTGCCACAACCTTATATGACAGGCTGACCAAGAGGGTCGGCGCGCTGGGATGCGGCCGTGGAGCGGTCAGATTCGCATGGCGTTGGCGGACCGACTGAGCCGGTTCGCGATTGTAGTACTGCCAGCGAAATTGGCCGGGCATGGGCACGAGTTGCAATGAGTCGGAATCACAAATGCAATGACCTCGAACGATCCCGCATTGATAGAAGACATAGCAGATCCTGACAACACGTCAGGCGATAACGCGGCGCCTGACGAAGTCTATATGAGTGAGGACCAGCTTCGTCTGGCGCGCTTTGCGTTGCGTTACACCGTGCCGTCTGCGCTCGCCTCGGCCCTGGTCATTGCGACGATCCACTATCTGTACACAGTGGGAATACGCGGCAGCAGCATCTCCTGGTATGGGGTCGATAGCGCGTCGTTCATCCAGCTCTACGTTCCTCCGGCATTCCTCATGCCGATTGTTCAGGGGCCAATTGTCCTTCGTCGCACGCTGAAGGCACGTGTGGCGGGGAGCATCGACCCTCCTCTCGAATCGCTCGATGGGGTTGGCTGGCTGCGTTGGGGGCTCGGTCTCGGTGTCATCGTCGGCAGTGTCTGGGCGACGATCGTCGTCGGTATCGCTGCGGTGATGGCAAGCTGGCTGCCAGGCCTGCATCTCAGCGGCGCGAGCGGCCTCGTATTCCGCATTCTTCTCACCACGGCGATTGCGCTAAGCGTCGGCGTTCTCTGCGCGCAAATATCGGTCCTGCTGCGTGTTGATGATACTTTCGGGTTGCCGGCAGGTGTGTCATCGTCGGGCACTGGAGCCAGTTCGCAGCGCAGCCGGGTCGGCGCGCCCCTGGCACGGCTGCAACGATTGATGGACGATCGTTGGCGAATGCGTGCCGAGCCGGAGGTGCTGACCCGCTCAGAGGCTGCCGTCTATTTCAGCGGCGCGGAGAGCTTCGTCTATCTGCGCCGGTTCTTTATTCTGCTGACCCTCTCAATCGCCCTGGTCGTGCTTGGGTTGCAAAGCAATTCGGCTGTCGTCGTCGTTGCCGGGGTGATCGTCGCGCCACTGATGACGCCGATCATGGGGCTGACGCTGGCACTCGTAACGGGGCGACCGCGGCGTCAGGTTGAGACACTGGCGCTCGTTATGGCAGCAACCGGCTTCATCTTCGTGATGGCGTGGTTTGTCAGCAGCATCAGCCCGGGTCACTGGCTGACGTCGGCTATCTTGCTCGACTTTACCGATCCACGGCTGACCGACGTGCTGATCGCACTTGTCGCTGGGGCAGTCGGAATCTACTGCCTGGTTCATACTGAGTCCTCACTCGTGCTGCCAGGCGTCGCGATCGGACTGTCGCTGGAGCCGCCACTCGCCGCCGCCGGGATGATGATGGCGCAGAATCGTCCCGATCTGGTCGGCAGCGCATTCCTGTTGTTCCTGGTTAACCTCGCCGCGATCCTTGCAGCGGGCTCGCTGGTCCTGGTGCTCTCAGGATTCCTCCCCGGTCTTGGCGGTGGAGCGCTGCCTCGTCGCGTGAAGGTTGGCTTGACTGTCTCTGTCCTGATGGTGGTTCTGCTCGCGATCCCGCTGGTCCAGGTGTCACGACAGGTCTGGAGTAGCGCACGCGAGGCCTCGGTCGCCAAGGACGTGGTGACCGAATGGGCCGCCGGGACAGACCTGGAGATCATGAGTATCAGGTTCTCTCACGATCAGGTGATTGTGGAACTGACTGGCACTGATGAGCCTCCACGGACGTCAGTGCTCGCCGATCATCTGGTTGATACGCTCGGGCGTGACGTGTCGATTGATGTCCGTATCTATCCATATATCCGGTATACCCGGGACAGTGATTGACAGGAGACGGGGTTGGCTGGCGGCCCGACATGTTGGCGCCGCCAGGCCGCTCAGTACAGCATCTCCCCATCCAGCTGCTCGCGGACGAGCGCTTCGAGCGCGGCGAGGTCGCTGAGGATGTCGGCGCGGGTCATCGCGGGCGTGATGTCCAGGACTTCGAGGACCTCCAGATCGAAGGCGGCGATGCCGTAGCGGGCGACGTCGGCGCGGAGGCGGTGGTCGAAGACGCCGGCCGAGCCGGTCGAGCGGGCGAAGTCGAGCTTGCTGCGGATGCTCGGCAGGTTGGGGGATGAGCCGAGCAGCGCTCGGCC
>CALMXF010000397.1 GCA_937870985.1 uncultured Chloroflexota bacterium | reverse complement strand
AGGCGTTCGACGAGGGGCCGTGGCCGAACATGGCGCCGAGCGAGCGCGGGCGCGTCCTGCTGAAAATCGCCAATCGCATCCGCGAGCGAGCCACCGAAATCGGCACGATCGAGAGCCATGACGCTGGCAAGCCGCTGACGCGCGCGATCGGCGAGATCATGGGCAGCGCGGCTGTCTATGAGTACTATGCGGGCGCAGCCGACAAGTTCTACGGCGAGACACTGCCGCTGGGCGGCAATATCGTCAACACCACCTGGCGCGAGCCGGTTGGCGTCGTCGGACAGATCGTGCCCTGGAACTTCCCGTTCATGATGGCGACGTGGAAGGTCGCCCCGGCGCTGGCCGCCGGCTGCACGATCATCCTCAAGCCGGCCTCGAACACCCCGCTGACAGCGGTGCTGCTCGGCGAGATCTGCTACGAGGCGGGCCTGCCGGAAGGCGTCATCAACGTCCTCCCTGGCCCGGGCGCCGAGATCGGCGAGTACATGTCGGCGCACCCACAGATTGACAAGATCGCCTTCACTGGTGAGACAACAACGGGCGCGGCCATCCTGCGAGCCTCCTCCAGCACGATCAAGAAGGTCTCGCTGGAGCTCGGCGGCAAGAGCCCGAATATCATCTTCGCCGACGCCGACCTGGAGAAGGCCGCAGCGGCGGCTATCCCGGCAGCGTTCTACAACTCCGGCCAGGTCTGCACGGCGCGGACGCGCCTGTTCGTCGGCAGCAAGGCATACGACGATGTCATGCAGGTGCTGGTCGATCAGGCTGAGTCGTGGAAGGTTGGCAACCCAAGCGATCCGACCACGATGATGGGCCCGGTCGTCTCTGGCGGTCAGTGGGACCGCGTCACCTCCTACATCGACATCGGCAAGAACGAGGGCGCCGAACTGATCTACGGTGGCGCGAGGCCGTCGACGATGGCCGATGGCCACTTCATCCAGCCGACGATCTTCGGCCAGGTGACGAACGACATGCGGATCGCCCGCGAGGAGATCTTCGGCCCAGTCCTGTCGGTTATCCCGTTCATGGACGAGGAAGATCTCATCCGTGAGGCAAACGCCAACGAGTACGGGCTGGCGGGCTCGGTCTGGACGCGCGACATCGGCAAGGCGATGCGCGTGGCCCGGGCGCTACGGACCGGCCAGGTCGCGATCAACTCGAACGGCGGCCCGGGCGTTCTCGGCCCATTCGGCGGCTACAAGAAGTCTGGCATCGGCCGCGAGCTTGGCATGTATGGCATGGAGCTGTACACCGAGGTCAAGAACATCTACATGGACCTGAACCCGTAACACGCGGGGAAACTCAGCGTTCAGGCGAGGCCGGGGTCACTTCGACCCCGGCCTCGCCGCATTTTCGCGAGCAGCAACAACGACACAAAATCAGCTCGGAGATATTCACCTACATATCGCGCGCCGCATCTTATGCCTATGACAGAAACATCACTGCGCCAACAGGTATTGCATTCAGCCGGTTGTGTGCTATATTTGCTTCTATCGACGCAAGCCGAATCGATAGGAGACGTGGGGATGTCACGCAGGTGGCTGTCAGCTGTCGTTGGAAGTTTACTCGCGCTGCTGCTCGTGCCGATCGCGCAGGCGGCAGATACGAACCTGGGGGACCTATCGCTCTCCTCGTCCAACTGGGCAGAGGACAGCGGCAACTTCCCAGGGATTTGGGACCTGACGCAAGGTGATATGACGATCAGCTTCACGTACGATGGAAACGGGCTGGTGGATGCGTCCGGTGCTCATGCTTGGGCGGAGCTCGGCGTTCGATCTCTGCATAGCGGCGGATTCAACTTCAACCCGAACTCGCGCTACACGTACAACACGACCACGTTCGACTTGCGCGCCGAGGGAAGTTCAACTGATGTAGGCGATGTGACGGTCTCATCGGACGAGACAAACATCTACGTCAAATTCGTGGTCAATTCAGGATCAAACTGTACGATCGCGAGGACGCGTGTCCAGGCTGGATCATCGGTTAGTGGCTTCCCACGGACGTGGTGGGGCGACGCAGTGCCCAGCCGCTTCAATCACCAGACGATCCACTCACCTCAGGTCATCGAATACGTCTACACGATCTCCCGCTCCGAGGTTGGAGACGGTGACGTCTACGTTGCAGCGAACGCGCAGATTTACTGCGACACTCAGCGGAACCCCCGTTCCAGGATCGTCCGGACCTGTATCGACGCATGGGCCGGAGGAGTGCCGTTCTCGCGCATCGGCGACACACGCTACGCGATCTATGACTCAAGTGCCACACGGGTGGATGGGTCGGGTGTATGGTTCGCCAGTGACTACGATTGGACGGCGGGGACATTCGGTCCCGATCCGGCTGGATCACCAAGTCTCGATATCGACGACAAGTTCACAATTTCAAGATTCGGCGGGCACGCTGAGGGAGACTACAACCTTCCCCAGACACCACCGGATCCCTGGAACAACACCCACTTCTGGTTTGACCGCGACGACGTCGATCAGTGGCAGGCAGCGATGTGGGGCATGGCCCCCGGAGTGAGCTACAACACGAACGGGATCTATCATGTCGTCATTACCCTGCACGCCACGAGCGCGACAGCGGGCACGGCCTACATGACCGTCAACGGCGCCTCGCAGGGTTTCTACAGTAATGGATGGAAGGACGCCGAGCCAGAGATCTATCCAGCGGGCATGACATTCACGGGTGACATGCAGCAGCTACAAGTCTTCTACGGTCTCCTCGGCTATGGCGCGACGCATTCGGTCACGTTCTCGGACATTACCATCGGTCAGTAACTCGTTCGGGATACTGAATCACGCGGCGGCTCCACTCCGGAGCTGCCGCGTCCTTGTTCCGGCTACCAGTGCGGGCAGTGGGACCGCGTACGCATCTTCTCGATCTGCAACTGGGCGGTCGCCTCCACCAGGCTCTCACCGTCCTCCCCGTCCGCTATCCCTCCGCCCGTGGAATACTTGAGTTTGCCCTTGCCGGCGGGCGAACGGCGCAGCGGAGACGACCTGGAGGATGGATGTTTCGGACCTACGAGCAGCAGGCGATCACGCGGATCAACGACATCATCGGCGAGCTCGGGTTCCAACCGCGTCCGTTCGAGATGCGAGCGATCCCATTCTCCGGCCAGTGGGGCACGGCGTCGTCGGTCGCCTACGCGCTGGCCAACGAGGCTGCTGCCGACGAGCCGGTCGATGAATCGCTGTCAAAGAAGGAGCGCAAGCAGCTCCAGCAGGCGCTGATGCGCGAGAAAGCCCAGGACATTGCCGAGCAGGTAGCGACGAAGCTGCTCGAAGCCGGCGACTATGCGCGGGTAGAGGCAGTCAACGGGTATATCAACATCTACTTCGACACGAATCTGGTGGCCAACGAGGTCGTCGGCGCCGTCCGCGCGCTCGGCGCGGGATATGGCCGGGGCGAACACAAGGCCGACAAGGTCATGATCGAGTTCTCGCAGCCGAACACCCACAAGGAGTTCCATGTCGGTCACCTGCGTAACGCGTCGCTGGGTGATGCCGTTTCGCGGATCACCGAATTCGCCGGCTACGACACGGTCCGCGCCAACTACATCGGCGATATCGGGATGCACGTCATCCGGTGCCTGTGGTGCTTCCTGGCGTTCCACGAGGACGAGAAGGAGCACATCGCGCCGGCCGAACGCGGCCGCTGGCTCGGCAGCCTCTACGCAGAAGCTGTGGCGCGTCTGGAATATCGCGACCAGGTCGTCGGGCTGCTGAACGAGATGGCGAAGATGGACTCGCTCTTCAGCGGCGCGATCGACCGGCTGATGAAGGAGCTCTTCAAAGCCAGCGGCCACGGCGAGGATGTCGCCTATCTGCTCGGCCAGGTTGCCAATCGCCGCGAGATCAAGCCAGACGCTATCTATAGCGACCGGACGATCGCCGCATTCTGGCCAGTGCTCGGCGCGCAACTGGATGCGGAGCTGGAGCAGCTCCGCGCCGACGGGCCGCACCAGGCGCCGCCGATCCCGTCGCACTCGGGTGGGCCACCGACGATCCCGCCGCTCGTGACGTTGGAGGACACCGAGGAGCGCCACGCTCGCTGGCAACGGCTCGGTGACCACCTCGACTGGTGGCCACACGTGCCGCGGTGGCAGCAGGAGGTCCGCGAGACGTTCCAGCACTGGGAGCAACGCGACGCCAGGTTTCTGGCGCTGTGGGACGAGACAAAGCGCTGGAGTATGGACGGCTTTCACCGCATCTACGACGAGCTGGGAATTCCGTTCGATGTCTGGTTCTTCGAGAGCGAGGTCGAGGACGAGGGTCGCGCAATCGTCCAGGAGCTGCTCGAACGCGGAATCGCTGAAGTCAGCGACGGGCTGCCGGTCGTCAAGATTGACGAGCAGCTCGGGCTGGAGAAAGAGACCTATCGGACGTTGCCGATCCTGCGCTCCGACGGGACGACGCTCTACTCGACCAAGGACCTGGCGCTGACCCGGCGCAAGTTCGAGGACTACGGGATCGATCGCTCCGTCTGGGTCATCGACGTTCGCCAGTCGCTGTACATGCAGCAGGTCTTCAAGATCATGAAGCTCTACGGCTTCGAGCAGGCCGACAACTGCTTCCACCTCGGGTACGAGACGGTCATGCTGCCGGAAGGCGCGATGAGCAGTCGCCGCGGAAACGTCGTGCTCTACGACGATCTGGCCAACGAGGCCAAGCGTCGCGCGCGGGAGATCATCGAGGAGAAGGTTCGACAGCTCGACCTTGCCGAGGAACAGCGTCAGAAGATCGCCCAGCAGGTAGCAATCGGCAGCTTGAAGTACATGATGCTGGCGCGCGACAACAATCGCGTCCTTGTCTTTGATATAGAAGAGGCGCTCTCCTTCGAGGGGCATGCCGCGCCATATATCCAGTATGCCCACGCGCGCGCCTGTCGGATCCTCGAGCGTGTTGGCGAGCTACCGCCGGCCGGCGACGTCGCATTCGTCGACCTCCAGCCGGAAGAGACGGACCTGATCCAGCAGATCGGCGTCTTTCCCAGCGAGGTGCAGCGGGCTGCCGACGAGTACAAGCCACTGGTGATCGCCAATTTTGTCTTCGAGCTGGCCCGTCACTTCAACGACTTCTACGCCGATATCGACAAGCGCCCGGTCCTGACGGCGTCCGAGCCACAGCGGTCGATGCGGATCGCGCTGGTCGACGCGACCCGCCAGGCGCTGGCCAATGGGCTCGGCTTGCTCGGTATCGCGGCTCCGGACGTGATGTGATGATGCGCCATGATTCTGGCAAGCCCAACCGGCTCTCCGATCCGGCCGTGCCTGTTGATGTGTTCCGGGTTCCGATGGCGCTCGGCGCGAACCGCGAGGGGGTAGACCAGGGCGCGACCACGCTCGATAACGCCCTGCGTCGCCGACTCGAAACACGAGGCTACACGCAGATCCTCGGTCGGCTGCAGCCATCGGTTGATATTCCAGTGACGCCTCTCGGCCCAGATCGGGGCGACGAGCCAAACGCCTGGTATGCGAATGAGATCGCAGCAGCCTGCGCGACGCTGGCCGGTGGTGTCGCGGAGACAGTCGGCGCCGGCAGGTTTGCCCTCCTCCTTGGCGGCGACCACGCGCTTTCTGTCGGATCGCTGGCGGGCGCCGGGGTCGCCGGCCGGC
>CALMXF010000396.1 GCA_937870985.1 uncultured Chloroflexota bacterium | reverse complement strand
TACGAGATGATCTGGTGACTGGAGTTCAGACGTGTGCTCTTCCGATCTACCCCGAACGTGTCGCGTCGAGCTGCGCGTCGGTCAACGCGACACGTTCGGGGTCGCGCAGGTCCATGCCGAGGTTGTCGGCCAGCGCCCACTTCTCGACGGCGTTGTAGAGCGCTGCGCCCCGGCCACTGTTGGTGAGCATCGCGATTGCGTAGTCGCGGCCGGGGACGGCCGTCAGTCGCGCCTGGAAGCCGTTGGTCGTGCCGCCGTGGCCGAACAGCTTCTCGCCGTCCACCCACCGGATGTCCCAGCCGATGCCCCACTCGTCGGCCCAGTTGCCCGCGATCGTCTGCTTCTCCTGCATGGCCGTCGCCGATGCGGCAGAGAGAACCTGCCGGTCTGCGAGCTTGCCGCCGTTCATGTGCATCTGGGCGAACGACAGGAGGTCGTCGACCGTCGAGATGATCCCGCCGGCCGGGTTGACGCAGCGCGGCAGCGGGTAGCTGCGGGCGATTTCCTGCGCGTCGCCTGCCGGGTCGATAAGTGTGTGGCCGACGGCCGCCGAGTGGACGATCGCCTCGTGGGCGAAATAGACACTGTCGTCGAGGCCCAACGGTTCGAAGACGCGCTCGCGCATGGCCTGCTCGAACGTCAGGCCGAGGACCTTCTCGACGACCGCGCCGGCCAGATTGAAGCCCACGTTGCAATATGCCCAGGAGCTCCCCAGTGGCGTCCACTGGCGCAATGTCCGGAATGCCTCGACCGACTTCGCCAGCGCGTCGTCACCCATGCCGAAGTCGTCGAAGAAGTCGCCGTAGATGCCGCTGGTGTGTGTCAGCGTGTGGCGCAAGGTAACGCCGGCCTGGGCAGTTTCGTCGGCCAGCCGGAGGTCCGGCAGGTAGGTCACGATCGGCGCGTCGAGGTCGACCTTGCCCTCGTCGACGAGCAGCATCACGAGTGTCGCGCAGAAGACCTTCGAGATCGACCCGATCTGAAACAGCGTGTCTGGCCGGGCCGGCTGCCCGGTTTCCAGGCTCGTCACTCCCCAGGCGTGGAGACTGCGCTTGCCGTCGCGCAGGATCCCGACAGTGACGCCGGGAACCGTCCAGCGCGCCATCTGCTCGGCGACGATCGCGTCGAGACTCTCGCTCATCAACTCTTACCCTCACCCCCGGCCGCCACGTGACGGCTTACTCCTGCCGGTGGACCCGGCGCATCAATTCCGTCTCTGCCTGCTCAGCCTCGTCAACAAGCGTTTCCTCATCGACGTGGGCGTAGAACGAACGAACTCCCCGCTCGCGCAGCCCGATGCCGGTCTGCCAGACCTGTTCGACCATGCGCCGGCCGGACTGTGGCGCGAGGGCGAAGCCGACGATCAGACCGACCGCGACGCCGAGCAGGTAGCCGCTCACGAACGAGAGCGACGATGTGTCGCCGCTCGTGTCCTGCAGCGTGCTATCCCAGTCGATCTCGCGCCAGGTCTCCCAGGGGGTCGATCGTTCGCCGTGAGGCATCCGCTCCATTCGATCCTCCTGCCCGGCCACCGCTCAGCGCGGCACGCAGGCGCTAGTCGTCGGGCAGCGTCGAGACACCCTTGCCCTTGCGGTCGCGGCCGGCCGCGGTCTTGACCATCGCGCGAGCCTTGGCGATGTTGCCGTAGAACGAAATCATCGGCGAGGCGACCTCTTCGGTCATGAACGAGGCAGTGCCTTTCACCCGGCTGGCAGTCTCGGTCAGCTGCTCCAGCATCGGGATGATCTTGTCCTTGATCGCGAAGGCGACCCAGACGAGGACGGCCGACACGACGACGAGCAGGATCGTCATCACGACCGAGATCAGGCCGATCAGGACGATCACGATGTCGCGCAGGCGCTCCAGCGCGGACTGGCGCTCGCCGCCGAGGAGGTACAGTCCGACGATCACAATAATGAATACGACCAGCGCGCCGACGCCGATCAGGATCCCCTTGGTCTTGGTCATTCGCTGCTACCCCCTTGCCTACGCACACGACTACTCGCCCCGTCGTCGCTTCCACGCTGTTCGGGCGCATGCCGCGCATCCATTGTTGCACGATCGTGGGTTGAGGTCATGCCTCGAGCCGCGCTCGTGGCCGGGATGGATCAGCGAGCGGCGCTGGGAACCATGAAATACCAGGCAAGCCCCAGTAGCAGGAAGGCGCCGGTCAGCGAAGAGAACAACGGGATGCTGCCGAGCGGGAGCGCCTCAATGCCGAGCGCCACCCCGCCGATGTACCCGAGGAAGAATCCGGCGACCGCGCTTGCCCAGTAAACGGGCCACTGCCAGAGTCGCCGGCCGAGGATGGCGTGAAACCCGGACCCGAGCGCGGTGGCGATCGTCAGGCTGAGGATGATCGACGGCGACATGCTCGCTTGGCTCCGTCCGCGCTAGCTTGCGACCGACAGGCCGGGCGCGTCGGTCGCGCGGATCGTCCCACCACCAAGCGCTTCATCGCCCTTGTAGAACACGATCGCCTGTCCCGGCGCGACAGCGCCCGATAGCCCGGTTGCCCGGACGATCACCGCGCCCGGCAGACCTGGCTCGACGGTTGCCGGATATGCCGTCCCGCGGTAGCGGACGACGATCTGGCAGTCGAACGGGGCATCTGGCCAGCGGTCGTCAGTGAACGAGACACCATCGGCGACAATCCGGCTGGTCGCCAGCTCCGAACGGGGCCCAACGATAAGCAGATTCTGCCGGGGGTCGAGGCGGAGCACGAAGAGTGGCTCGCGCGCGGAGACGCCGAGGCCCTTGCGCTGGCCGACAGTGTAGTGAAGCAGGCCCCGGTGCTGGCCGACGACGTTGCCGGCGCCATCGACGATCGGCCCGGGTGTCGTCATCCGCCCCGCCTCCTCGCCCAGTCGTCGGGCGACGAATCCAGCGTGTTCGCCGCTGGCGACGAAGCAGAGGTCCTGGCTCTCCGGCTTGTCAGCGACCGGCAGGCCGAAGCCACGGGCCAGCTCGCGAACTTCGGTCTTGCGCAGCCGGCCAAGCGGAAACTGCAAATAGGCGAGCTGCTCCTGGTCGAGGGTATGGAGAACGTACGACTGATCCTTCTGGTCATCTACCGCGCGGAACAGGTGATAGACCCCGGCGTCGTCACGCTCGATCCGCGCGTAGTGGCCCGTTGCGAGGCCGTTCGCGCCGAGCATCCGCGCCTTGCCGATCAGATGGCGAAACTTGACGTGCCGGTTGCACTCCAGGCACGGGTTCGGCGTTCGGCCCGCGGCATACTCGCTGACGAAGCGATCGATGACGCCGGCCTCGAACTCCTTCGCCATGTTCATCGCGTAGAAGGGCACATCGATTCGTTGGCACGTGGCTCTCGCGTCCTCCATTGCATCGATCGAGCAGCATGGGTTGATGAAGCCTTGCTCGTCTGGCGGGTTGTAGAGGCGCATATTGACGCCGACGACACGATAGCCGCGCTCGCGTAGCACCAGCGCCGCGACTGCCGAATCAACGCCACCACTCATCGCGACAACGATCGTCTGGCCGCTGCCGTCGATCGGGCCGATATCGTAGCGGGAGAGCAGCGCGCGAGCATCCTCTGTGGAAAGCCGCGGTAGCGAGGTTGGCAATTGCCGCGCAGGACAGCTCGCGCCACCCGCGCCCGGGATGACAAGCGGCGACTGCGAGGGTATGAGCGGGATGATCGGATTAGCTCGGGTCGTCGTGGGCATGAGATCCTTCGTGATCGAGTGCGGTCGTGCGGATTCAATTGTACCCCCGACGCCAGACGACGCGCGGCGGGCGGCCGTGGTGCTTATGTTATGATAGCGGCCCGCGCGGGGTGTCTCCCCGGCGGAGAGTCGACTCCACCCTGGATGCCTCAATGCCGAGTGAAACGGTCCATCCGCAGCGCGGCAAGACGCGCGCCGACATCCTCAATGTCCTGAAACGTTCCGACGGGCTCACCGCTGACCAGCTCGCGGGACAGCTTGGCATTACCTCGATGGCCGTTCGCAAGCACATCGCCGCGCTCGAATCCGAGGAGTTGATCGATTCATCGATCTCTCGCCGGCCGATCGGCCGGCCGGCCCGCGTCTATCGCCTCTCCAAACAATCCGACAGCCTCTTCCCGCGTCGATACGATACGATGGCCGTCGACCTGCTGATCGACCTCGCGGCGATGGATGGTCCGGGCAAGCTCGATCTGCTGTTCAACCGGCGCGCCGACCGGACTTTTGAATACCTCGAACAACGCCTCAGCAGCGCGCGGACGCTTGGCGAACGCGTGAAAGCGCTCGCCGAGGGAATGGATGACCTCGGCTATCTGGCCGACTGGAAGCAGGTCGGCCCTGGAACCTATCTCGTCAATCAGTACAACTGCGCGATCCAGCGCGTAGCCTCTGCCTTCCCGCAGGTCTGCTATTACGAGCTCGAAACGTACCGACGACTCCTCGACGCCGATGTCCAGCGCAGTTGCCACCTGGCATCGGGTGATCATCTGTGCTGCTACGTCGTGACAGAACACGCTCCGGGGGATGCCGCCGGGTAGGCGCGCCGCCGGTCTCGTCTTCCTTGTCGTGGCCATCTCGCCGCTGTATTGTGTCAATAGTCTTCCGTGGGCCAGTTATCAGGCGCGACGGGTATCGCGCGAGAATCGCCTTCTGCCGGCCAGAGATGCCGGCCGCGCGGTTCAGCACCCGCCGTTGGTGTTTCGGATCCCCTGCAATTGGCGTCACAATTTCATTATGGGAAATGCAGAAGGGACGATGTAATGGCCCATATCTATGCCGGCGAGCTCAGCATGATCGACCCCGAGGTGCTCAATGCGATCAAGCGGCTCCCCGATTCATTCTGGGCATTCGCCGAGTTCAACATCGGCCGCAACGTTGACTGGTTCATTGTCCGCCCCGACGAACGTTCGACACTCATCCTCACCGAGCTCAAACGAGCCAGCACGCCCTTCCGCGGCGAGGTGAACGGGTTGTGGGACAAACAGTCCCCGACCGGCGAATGGGAGGAGGCGCCAGCGAACAACACTGACACAAATCCCTACTGGCAGGCGGTCAACACGGCGAACGCTCTGGCCGACTGGCTCTGGAACAACCAGCAGCTCTATCGGGAGGTGAACGATATCCGACCGTCTGGCGAGTTTCGCGTCTGGCCTGACCTGCTCCTGCTCAGCCCACCTGGCACCCAGCATCGTCTCCCGCTTTCTCCGCCCAGCCGATATGGCCGTTGGTGGTTCACCGTGGAGGAGTGGCTCCGTCATGTCGATGCCTGGATGCCCAAGACTGGCGTTCAGCTGACCCCCCGCGAGGTCGAGAACCTGGCAACCTCGTTGCGATTGACCGAGATATGGCCGGGCGGCGACGCCGATGATGCCCTTCGCCCAGTGGCAGGACCGATCAAGTCGCCAACCCCGAGTTTCAACGTGAACGCATTCGCGACCTACCTCCAATCGCTGGACGATCGCCTGACCCGGCTGGAGCAGCAGATGGCTGCATTGTCCGCTCCCGACCCCTTGGAGCAAGATGACCCAGACGAGCGGGCATGACGCCGGCCGTCCAGCGCTGGCACGTGTGGGGGCTAGCGCTGGATCACTGATCCCCCTATACTTATATCGTGTTACGATGTATTGTGAGGGCAGATGCGCCGATCACCGATCGACATCGACGACCACCGGGCACTCGCGGAGTTTCGCTATCAGATCCGCCGGTTTCTTGCGTTCAGCGAACGCGCCGCTCGCGAAGCCGGAATCGAGCCGCAGCAACACCAGCTGCTGTTGGCGCTGACTGGATTGCCGGACGGGGTTGCGCCAACCATCGGCGAGCTGGCCGAGCGGCTCCAGATCCGGCACCACAGCACGGTTGAGCTGGTTTCCCGGCTCTCCCAGCGCGATCTGGTGCGCCGCGTGAAGAACCCGGCCGATCGCCGGCAGGTGTTCGTTGAGATGACAGACGACGGTCAGGAGATTATGGCGCGACTGTCGGCGGTCCATCTCGAGGAGCTGCACCGGGTGGGACCCGAGCTTGCTCGGGCGCTGAGCGCGATTGTCACCGAGTCGACGCAAGCTGCCCCCGATCGCCGTGCGTAGCGGAGGGGGAGATTCTGACGATGTCGATACCGGACGGGGAGGCGAGCCAATCGAGGGATCGTCGCGCGACGATACAGATTGAAGACCTGCCGCGCGTGAGCCCGGACGACCGGGCGATGGAGCTTGGCGATTTTACGACGACCGCCCGGGTGATCTTCATCACTGCGGTCGCGATTGGCCTCGGCGTCGTCAGCGCCGGCGTCGCCTGGTTTCTCCTGAAGCTGATCGGCTTCTTCACGAACCTGTTCTTCTTCGGCCGGATATCTGTTTCGATGGCCGACCCAGCGGATTCGCATCTTGGGTTGGCGATTGTCGCCGTCCCGGTGGTCGGCGCGTTGATCGTCGGACTCATCGCGCGGTTCGGTTCGGAGCGCATCCGCGGTCATGGCATCCCCGAGGCGATCGAGGCGATCCTGATCAACGGCTCGAAGGTCGAGCCACGGGTCGCGTTCTTCAAGCCAATATCGTCGGCCATCTCGATTGGCTCCGGCGGGCCGTTTGGCGCAGAGGGCCCGATTATCATGACCGGCGGCGCGGTCGGCTCGCTCGTCGCCCAGTTCCTGAGGCTGACTTCGGCGGAGCGCAAGACGCTGCTCGTGGCCGGCGCGGCGGCCGGCATGGCGGCGACGTTTGCCGCGCCCGTCGCGTCGGTCCTGCTGGCGGTCGAGCTACTGTTGTTCGAATGGAAGCCACGCAGCCTGATTCCGGTGGCGCTGGCCAGCGCGACGGCAGCGGTTGCCCGACGGTACATCATCGGCATCGGCCCGATCTTCCCGACTCCTCCGCATCCTGAGTTCATCGGTATCTCCGGCATTCTTGGCTGCGTCGCGATCGGTGTCCTCGCCGGGTTCATCTCGCTGGCGCTGACGGCAGCGGTCTACTTCTTCGAGGATGCGTTTCACAAGCTGCCTATCCACTGGATGTGGTGGCCGGCGATCGGCGGTGTCGTCGTCGGCATCGGCGGTCTCATCTTTCCTGAGGCGCTTGGCGTTGGATACGGAACGATCGGGCGGCTTTTGCAGGGGGATCATGCCTCGAGCCTGATCCTCGGGATCCTGCTGGTGAAGTCGACGATCTGGGCTGTCTCGCTCGGTTCTGGAACGTCGGGTGGCGTTCTGGCGCCATTACTGATGATCGGCGGCGCGGCCGGCGGGCTGGCTGCCTATGTCCTTCCCGACCGCGGCCCCGGCTTCTGGCCGCTGATCGCGATGGGCGCGATCATGGGCGGCACGATGCGCTCTCCGTTTACCGGCGTCGTTTTCGCGTTGGAGCTCACCCACGACATCAATCCGCTCCTGCCGCTGCTGATCGCCGTCACCATTGCCCACGGTGTGACGGTGCTCGTCCTCAAGCGCTCGATCCTGACCGAAAAGATCAGCCGTCGGGGCTACCATGTCAGCCGCGAGTACTCGATCGATCCGCTGGAGATTCTGTTCGTTCGCGAGGTGATGCGGTCGAACGTCGATGTCCTGTCGATGTCCGTCTCATTATCCGAGTTGCGCGAGCTTCGCGATCTGCGTCTCTCCGATGACACACACCTCGGCCAGCGCCTCTACCCGATCGTCGACGACTTCGGCACGTTGGTCGGGGTGGTGCCATCGAATCGGGTTCAGTCGGCGGATGGCGACTGCCACTCGGTCACCGACTTGCTGCTGCCCAACCCGGTCGTTGCCTATCCCGATGAGCCGCTCCGGCTGGTCGTCTATCGGATGGCCGAGACAGGTCTGACTCGCTTCCCGGTGGTCGAGCGGGAGACGCGCCGGGTGGTCGGCATGATCTCATTGAACGATCTGCTGAAGGCGCGTGTGCGGAATCTGGAGGCCGAGCGACGCCGCGAGCGGATTCTGCCGGTGCGGCTTACAAACCCTCTGACCGCCCGCCGGAACAGCGTCATCAGTAACTAGCACGCGGGATACTCCGGCTGGTCTCGCCGGCCATCGACAGCGGGCGCAATCGCGCTAGACTGCTGGCATCAATCGTTTCGAGAAGGGCAGGATCCAGATGTCCACAGATCATCGAGCCGGCCGGCCGCAGCCCGACGAGCGGCTGGCAGAGGCGCTCGCCAGTGCCGTCGAGGCCATGATCGACTACGAGCTGGACGCGGAAGCGCGCCAGGTTGTCCATGACACCGTCGGCCGGCACCAGGCACTTGCCCAGAGACTTCGCGCGGTGCCGCTGACCAACGCCGACGAGCCAGATTTCATGTTCGTTCCGTACCGGGCGGAGGGTTGACGTGGCGAGGGAGATCTACAACTCGACCATTGCCGAGCTTGGCGCGCTGCTCCGTAGCCGCGAGACGACACCGACCGAGCTGACACGGCTGTACCTGGAGCGCCTCGACACGGTTGCCCGTCGCTACAACGCGGTCGTCACGATTACCGAGGAGCGGGCTCTTCGCGAGGCTGTCGCTGCTGAGGCCGAGATGCGGGCGGGGTACGATCGCGGCCCTCTTCACGGTATTCCCTGGGGCGCGAAGGATCTGCTGGCGGTTGAGGGATATCCGACAACCTGGGGCGCGCCGCCCTATCGCGATCAGACGTTTGGGTCGGACGCGACAGTTGTCCGTCGGCTGCGAGACGCGGGCGCGGTGCTGGTCGCCAAGCTGGGGATGGTCGAGCTGGCCGGCGGAATGGGGTACAAGCAGCCCAATGCATCGCTGACCGGCCCCGGCATCACCCCGTGGCAGGCGGACACGTCGCCGAGCTGGTCCGGCGGGTCGTCGAGCGGTTCAGGGTCGGCAGTGGCGG
>CALMXF010000395.1 GCA_937870985.1 uncultured Chloroflexota bacterium | reverse complement strand
TCGCCACGCAGTGCCATCGTGAGCTCGCGCGCCAGCCAGACCTCGCCGGCGAATATCGACCGAATCAGGATCGGAAAGTGCCCGTTCCCCCAGCCGCTGCGCCAGATCCAGCCGCGCACCAGCTGGCGCAAGGTCTCGTCGTGCTCGTCCGCGGGAACGACTGCCACCAACGTCTGCCGGTCCAGGACATCGACCTCGACGACGAAACGCTCACCGGTGCCAAAGTCGAATGCCAGCAACCCATCGACCTCATCCTCATGCCGGATCGCCTCTATCAGCGTCTGAGCAGAGACGGCGATCTCCCACCAGTCGATGTCGTTGACCACCAGCGACAATGCGAGGCTCGTGGTGTCCACCACCCGGCCCGCCGACCTACGCAGCGCCCGCGCAATCGCGTCGCGCAATACCTCGTTCGGTAGCTCATCCGGCGACATCGCGACATCGAAGTCGGCCATCAATCGCCCTCCCAGCAGGTGCGCCTCACTCGGTCTCCCAGCCTGTCGCGTTCCGCTTCAGATCGAGAGAGTATCCATAGTGTGCATCCTGGTCACATAGAGGGAAGAGTGTCGTTCCCGCTCATCTCGGGCGTCTGAAAGCCCGACAAGCGGTCGGGATGTGATCGGTGATGGGGAGTCTGCGTCCCGGCTACTCGGAGGGGGCCATGGCACGTTTCGCGCCAGCGATCGGGCGGCTCGTTACTTCCGCACCCACCACGTGCGCCACTCGTTGCGGCGCGACCAGGCGAACCAGGTTACAGCAACGAGAATGACGAGGATGACGAAGTACTGGAAGTAATTGACGGCGCCCGAGACGCGCTCCCACTGATTGCCGAGGATCCAGCCAGCGCCGATCAGGGCTCCGTTCCAGACTGTGCTACCGATCGCGGTGTAGATGATGAACGACAGCAGCGGCATCCGGGTAACGCCGGCAGGGATTGAGATCAGGCTACGAACAACCGGGATCACGCGCCCGATCGTAACCGCCTTGCCTCCATGGCGGTCGAACCAGCCGTTGGCCTTATCGAGATCGGTCTCCTTCAGTAGAAAGAAGCGACCGTAGCGACCGATGAATGCATAGAGACGAGCCTGCCCGAACCAGAGGCCAACGCCGTAGAGAATCAGCGCGCCGACGATCGAGCCAATCGTCGCCGCGACCATCACCCCCAGCAGTCCGAAATGACCCTGGCCGGCCATGAAGCCGACGAGCGGAAGGATCAGCTCCGAGGGGATCGGAGGGAACGCGGTCTCGGACAGGATCAGCAGCGTGATGCCAATGTAGCCGAATGAGTCAATGATGGAAATGATCTGATCTTGCAAGCCAGAAAACACGAAATCGCTCCAGTTTCGCCCGTCATCATGATGCCCGGGATGTGGGACAGCGGCGCCGACCCGCGAGGAAGAAGTCGGATGGCCAATCGGGAAGGATAGCGGTGTTCATCGAAGAATCCAAACCCCGCCTTGCCGCCCGCCTATACTGTCCTGAATGCGCCCGGCGGCTATCGTGTTGTCGATGGTGGATGATGAAACGGCTATCCAGGAGGTGTGATTGCCCAATCTGAGTGAAATGGCGCCAGGCAGCGAGATTGCCGGCGTCATCGTGCGTGGCTACGGCCTCTACTACGATGTTGCGACCGACGCAGGCCTGCTACGCTGCACGCTCCGTGGCGCGCTCAAGCGTGCCCGCCGCGGCACCGACCCGGCGGCGGTCGGAGACCGGGTCCGCGCGATGCTGACGACGCCGGAGACCGACCCTTCCGAGGGGGTTATCGAAGAGATCCAGCCGCGGGAGCGCACGCTCTCGCGGCTTGCTCGTGGCACCGCCGACGTCGAGCAGGTGATCGTCGCCAACCCCGACCAGCTCGTTGCCGTATTCGCCATTCACCAGCCGGAGCCGCACCCGCGGCTCGTCGACCGCTTCCTGCTGATCGCCGAGGCGCGCGGGCTGGCAGCAATCCTGTGTATCAACAAGGTTGATCTGGCCCAGCCGGGCGATGTCGCCCGTTTCGCCGAGCCATACCTCGCCGCCGGTTACCCGGTGATCGAGACGAGCGTGCGTTCTGGCGCAGGGATGGACGAGCTGCGGGAGCGACTGGAGGGCAAGGTCAGCGCGTTCGCCGGCCCGTCCGGCGTCGGGAAGTCGAGCCTGCTCAACGCGCTGGCCCCCGAGCGTGTGGCGGAGCGAACCGGCTCCATCTCGGAAGCCACCGGCAAGGGCCGGCACACCACCACATGGACGACTCTCTTCCGCATCGGCCCCGACACCTACGTCGCCGACACGCCCGGCATCCGGGCCCTCCAGCTGTGGGGAGTTCACCTGGAGAAGCTCGACCAGCTGTATCCCGAGTTCCGGCCATATCTGGGCGAGTGCTACTATGCCGACTGCCGGCATCTGAACGACCCGGGCTGTGCCGTCCGCGCAGCCGTCGAGGCCGGCGCGATCCACCCCGACCGCTACGAGAGCTACCGATCGTTCGTTGACGAGGGATGAGGGACGGGGGACGGGGGATGCGGAATGGATCTCCTCCCCCTCTCCCAAGGTTGGGAGAGGGGCGGGGGGTGAGGGCCGTCCCCCGTCCCCCGTCCCTACATCCCGACCATAAGGAGCAACCGATGCAAGCCATTACCACCGCGCTACGAGACCTGTTTGCCGACCAGCAGACGGCGATGCGTGAGATCGTCTGGGGGCTGAGCGCCGAGGCGCTCAACTGGGCGCCGGCCGGCGGCAAGGACACCAACTCGATCGCGCAGATGCTCTCCCACGCGCTCGACGCCGAGCGATTTCTGGTTGCCGCCGCAGTTGGCGTGACGCTCGACCGCGACCGCGAATCACACTTCTCGATCGAGGTCGACAGCGCCGATGCGTTCATCGCCGAGATCGACCGCACCGCTGGTCTGGTCTATGACTGGCTCGGCCAGCTCTCCGACGACCGGCTTGCCGGCGACGTGCGGCTCCGTGACTCGTCGCGCAGCGGCGCGTGGCTGGCGATCCATGCGCTGGAACACGCGCGAGAACATATCGGACAGGCACTGCTGACCCGGCAGCTCTACGAGGCCGGTCAGCGCTAGCGACAGCACAACCCCTTGCGCAATCCTCGCGTCATCGCTAGGCTGAACGTGGGGGTATTCGTCGTGGGGCATCGTCTCCGCAACAGAATGTGAGCGCAAGATGGGCGGCCGGGGTCGGTGGTCGTTAGCGGTGCTGCTGGCGGTCTGGCTAGCATTTGGCGGACTGCTCATCGCGCCAGGGACGGCGCTGGCCGGCAACGACGCTATCATGCGCACATGGCAGCACACCGATGCGCCGGTGGCCGCTGGCAAGGCGGGCAGGACCTGGATGTGGGGCCCAGCACTCACCGACGAGATGAACGAGACAGCGACCAACGCCCCGGGCGGCACGCGCACCGTTCGCTACTTCGAGAAAAGCCGGATGGAGATCGCGACCGACCCCGCCGCCGACCCATCCTCGATCTGGTACATCACCAACGGACTGCTGGCGAAGGAGCTCGTCACCGGCCAGCTCCAGACCGGCGCAAGCACGTTCGAGCCACGCAAGCCCGCGCAGGTCAACGTCGCTGGCGACCCTGACGACACCACCGGCCCGACCTACGCCAGCTTCCTCAGCCACCTCGCCGACCCGCCACTGGCCGGCGGCGCCGCGATCACCCAGCGGATCGACCGCGCCGGCGTCGTCCACAACGACCCGGCATTCGCCAACCACGGCGTCACCGCCGCCGAGCGGTTGACCGTGCCCGGCATCGACCACCAGGTCGCCAGCGTCTTCTGGGAGTTCATGCGCTCTGGCGGGCTGGTCTACGAGGACGGCCGCTACCGCGACGCGGCGCTCTTCCCGAACCCGTACTACGCCACCGGCTACCCGATCAGCGAGGCGTACTGGGCCGATGTTCGCGTCGGCAACACGCCGAAGGTCGTCCTGGTGCAGGTCTTCGAGCGCCGGGTGCTGACCTGGACGCCGGACAACGCGCCCGGCTGGCGAGTCGAGGCGGGCAACGTCGGCAGCCACTACTACCAATGGCGCTACGGCGCTGCCCCGCCGGCCGGCGCGCCGCAGATCGAGCTGCCGGCCGTGCCGGATTCCCCGTTCATGGACGATCTGGAAGCAGAGCTGCACGGGATGGTGAACGGCTGGGCCGGCCAGAACGCCGTCAGCGTCACTGACCTGCAGACGGGCCGGACGATCTCGGTCGGCGGCGATCGGCAGCAACCAGCCGCCTGCACCATCAAGGTGTTCATCATGGTTGCGATCGCCGAGGACATCTCGGCCGGCAAGTACACCACCGCCGACGTAGAGGATCTCGTCCAGTCGGCGATGGGCCCGAGCAACACCGGGCCGGCGCGAGAACTGATCCGCATCGCCGGCGGCGGGGATATCAACGCCGGCATCCACCGCATCAACCAGATCATGCAGCGCGTCGGCATGCGCGACTCGATCCTGCGCCACCCGCCCGACTACTGGGGCGACTACGGCTACGGCGATGGCGACAACTACCTGACCGCCGACGACATGAACCGCGGGCTGGAGGCGATCTGGGAAGGCCGCAGCGGACTCAGCGACTGGGGGCGTGACTACGTCCTCTGGAGCATGACGCTGGCAATCCCCGGCCAGCAGTACTCGCTCGGCGGCCCCCTGCCGGATGACACCGTGCTGTACCACAAGATTGGCCTCGTCTACGCGCCGTACGACACCTGGAACGACGCCGGGATCGTCGTCTTCAACCGCGGCGGCCGCGAGTACGCCTACGCCATCAGCTACCTCGGCTCCTGGGGCGGCAACTGGCTCGACGCCTATTACCACGGCGCCGAAGTCTCGGCGGTGACCTGGGCTGCGTTCAGCGGGG
>CALMXF010000394.1 GCA_937870985.1 uncultured Chloroflexota bacterium | reverse complement strand
TACTCAGCATGACAAGGGCAGGATCGGCTGTCGGCGTTGTCGCTTGTCATTCCGAGCCGCAGCGAGGAATCTCCCCTCGACCAGCTGTAGTCGAACGTAGCGGAGATCCTTCACTGCGGTTCGGGATGACGGGGCAACTGTATAACTCCCGCTATTGTGGGTTCCTGCTTTATAGGCCGACCGGAAGCGGACGCTGCCGAATGATGACGCCCCGTTGTGGCCGCCGGCCGCCGGTCGGTTGACGCGCGTATGCTTCCGTGGACAATCGAGGCAACGAGCATGGATGCCACCAGAGAGCAGGAGGACATATGCCCATCACCGCACGCGGAGCAATTGCGCGGACACCGGGAGCGCCGGTCTCGATCGAGGAGTTCACGATCGACGACCCGGGGCCGAACGAGGTGCTGGTGAAGATCTTCGCCTCCGGTGTCTGCCACACCGATCTGGGCGTCAAGAGCGGCACGTATGGCACCGATGGCTTCCCGTTCCTGATGGGGCACGAGGGGGCCGGTGTTATCGAGGCGGTCGGTCCGGGGGTCGACGAGTCGCGTATCGGCGAGTATGTCATCCTCGCCTGGCGCGCGCCGTGCGGCGAGTGCCGTTTCTGCAAGACAGGCCACCCCAATCTTTGCGCTGCCAGCCTCAACGCCCAGAAGCGGATGCGCACGACTGACGGTGTCACCTTGACGCCAGTCCTCGGCATCGGCACCTTCTGCACCCACACGCTCGTCCATGCCAGGCAGGCTGTCCCTGTCTCGCCCGACCTGCCGCCGGAGCAGATGTCGCTGATCGGCTGCGGCGTGATGACCGGCGTCGGCGCAGCACTCTACTCGGCCGGCGTTCGGCCCGGCACGAGCGCGGCAGTATTCGGCTGCGGCGGTGTCGGCGATAGCGTCATCCAGGGCGCGAAGCTGGCCGGCGCGACGACGATCATCGCCGTCGACATCGATCCCCGGAAGCTGGAGTGGGCGAAGCAGTTCGGCGCGACGCACACGATCAACGGGCGCGAGGAAGACCCTGTTGCGAAGATCAAGGAGATCACCGGCGGCAACGGCGTCAACTACTCATTCGAGGCGGTCGGCATCCCGCAGACGCTGGAGCAGGCGCTGTTCTGTCGCGATCTGGCCGGGACATGCGTCCTGATCGGCGTGCCTGGCCCTGGCCCGACGTTGGAGCTGGATATCCAGCGCTTCTTCGATCTCGGCGGCAGCTTCAAGGTCTCCTGGTATGGCGACTGTCTGCCAACCCGCGACTTCCCGCTGCTGGCTGACTGGTACCAGCAGGGCGAGCTCAACCTCGACGCCCTCGTCACCCGTCGGATCCCCCTCGAGGAGACCGAGGAAGCCTTCGACGCCATGAAGCGCGGCGAGACGCTGCGCTCGGTCATCGTGTTCGACCGCTAGGCGGTATTCCTCGCTGCTACCCATAGAGCTCCCATCCCTCTCCCACCCTCTCCAAATAGTGGGAGAGGGATGGGCAACGGTGACGGCCGCCCCTTACATCCTCGCCAACCCTGCCTTCGCCGCCTGCTCCCACCAGGCGACGTCGGCGCGCCCACCTTCGCGGTTCGCTTCGTCTCCGCGAAATGCGACACGGGCGGCGATCCAGCCGTGGCGCAGCAGGCCGCCGAGGAGGCTGAGGTCGCGGATGGTGGCCCAGCTGG
>CALMXF010000393.1 GCA_937870985.1 uncultured Chloroflexota bacterium | reverse complement strand
ACGGCGCCGAAGCCGCGACACTCGCCGCCGCGGGTGCGGGACGGGCCGACGTGATCATCGCGGTGACTGGAGACGACGAAGACAACCTCGTCATTTGTCAGATGGCGAAACATCGCTTCAACGTTGGGCGCACTATCGCTCGGGTCAACAACCCGAAGAACGAAGAGCTATTCCGGCTGCTCGGCATTGACGTCACAGTGAGCCCGACGAACGTCATTCTCAGCCTGATCGAGCAGCAAATTCCTGGTCTGCATTTTGTGCATCTTCTCGCGCTTCGACACGCGCATGTAACGCTTGTCGAAGCCAGCGTGTCCCCATCCTCACCGATCACGAACCGAACGCTCGCTGAGATCGATCTGCCGGAAAACACCTCGATCATCGCGATTCTGCGGGGCGGTAAGATCGTGATCCCCACTGGCACGACCAGCATTCAGGCGAGCGACGAGATCATCGCGATTGCCCGACGCGAGTCAGAGCAGGAGCTCCGGGAGCTGCTCGTCGGAGAGTAGCCGTGGCCACCTCCACAGCTCGGAGACGGGGATGCGGGCCGCGCAGGCTCGTATCTCAGGCGGCTATGGATAGATCCCACGATCGCGCGCGAATCCGCTGACGCGCTGGATGGCCAGGCAGAGCGCGGCCGTCCTGAACTGGACGTTGTAGTTCTCGGCCGTCTCGGCAACTGCGGCGAACGCATGCATCATGATTCGGTTGAGCCGCTCGTGAATCTCCGTCTCGGTCCAGGGAAACGCCTGGATTGCCTGAACCCACTCGAAGTACGAAGCAACCACGCCGCCGGCGGTGGCAAGGATATCCGGCACCACGACGATCCCACGGTTATGAAGAATCAGGTCGGCTTCTGGATTCGTCGATCCATTTGCCGCTTCAACGACGAGACGCGTCCTGATGTCATCGGCGTTCCGTTCGGTGATTGCTTCCACGACCGACGCAGGCGCCAGAATGTCGCATGGTTGCGTCAGGAGCTCGTCATTCGTCAGTGTCTCGGCCCCATCATATCCGACCACCGAACCGGTTCGTGCCTTGTGCGCTTTCACGCGCAGCATATCCAGGCCGGTGGGCTGGTAGATGGCCCCCGACGAATCAGAGACGCCAGCAACGCGTACGCCCATCTCGTCGAGCAGAACAGCTAGCGACGATCCAACGTTGCCGAATCCCTGAACGATTGCGGACGAGCCATCGAGGCGCATATCCAGTCGACTCGTTGCCTGGCGGATCGTCATTGCAACGCCAAGGGCGGTCGCGTAGGTCCTCGCCTCGATGCCGCCGAGGCTCAGAGGATTCCCCGTCGTCACTCCGGGCATCGAATACCCATGGTGCATAGAAAGGGTGTCCATCATCCAGGCCATCGTCTGCGAGCCAGTGTTGAGGTCGGGGGCCGGGATATCTCGATTCGAACCGAGCAGCAGGGAGATCTCGGTGGTGAATCGACGCGTCAGACGCTGAAGCTCATGTTGGGACATCGACCTGGGGTTGCAAGCAACGCCGCCTGTTGCGCCGCCATATGGCAAGCCGACAACGGCGCACTTCCAGGTCATCCACATCGCCAGCGCCTTGACTTCGTCCAGCGTCAGGTTTGGATGGTAGCGAATGCCACCCTTCGTCGGGCCCGGCCCAGGGTTGTGGTGGACGCGGTGGCCGGTGAATACACGCACCGAGCCACCATCCATCTCGACAGGGAAGTGCACGGTAAGCTCGCGACGACAGTAGCTGAGGATCCGCCGCATATCATCATCAAGACCGATGACATCCGCCGCCTCCGAGAACCGGTCGACCGCCATCTCGAACAGGCTGGGCTCGTGAGAACGGATGCTTGTCGTGAAAGCCATACCCGCACCACCGATCTTCCCATCGGGCGGCGCTGCCGTCCGTTCCTCACTACGTCAGGGGCGGTCTATCGCGCCAGTTCTGCCAGACTTCACCGAGAATGCCCGGAGAGCCGGGCCTGGCCCCATCGGTCACTGAGCGTCCTCGTTCAGACGTCTGCTTATCTCTTGCCTGACGACCGCCGGGTTGCCCGTTCCGCGCATCGCCTTCATGACCTGCCCGATCAGAAAGCCAAGCGCCGCCTGCTTCCCGGAGCGGTAATCTTCGACGGCTGACGGGTTCGCCGCGATGATCTCGGCGACCGCATTGGCTACGAGATCCACATCAGACACCTGGCGGAGACCACGCTGATCGACGACATCCTTCGGTGATTGACCGGTCTCGTCAACCACCCCGAGGACTTCTTTGCCCGCCTGCGCGTTGATATCTCCAGACCGAACCATCGTGACGATATCGGCAAGCTGCTCTGGCGTGATCCTGACGAGATCGAATCCTCCGCGTGCCCGAGCAATCGCGAACACATCTCCAACCAGCCAGTTGGCGACATCTCGGTAGTGGCCCCCAGCGGCGCTCACGGATCGCTCGTAATAATTCGCGACCGCAGCCTCGTCGGTCAGCAGTGCGCTCTCCTGGCGAGACAGTCCATAGGTTGCCTCGAACCGTGACACACGCGTCCACGGCAACTCCGGCATCGCGGTGGTAATCTCCGCGACCAGCTCCCGGCTAATCTCCAGTGGCGGCAGGTCCGGCTCGGGGAAATAACGATAATCGTGCGCGAATTCCTTGGACCGCTGCCCCAGCGTCACTCCGTCGGCATCCGACCAACCCCGGGTCTCCTGGACAATCGTCTCTCCCGCTCGAAGCGCAGCTCGCTGACGTTCGGTTTCGAATATCAGCGCCCGTTCGACGGCCCGAAACGAGTTCATGTTCTTTATCTCGACCTTGGCGCCGACGATGGCGCCATCAACCGACCGTTGCGAGATGTTCGCATCGCAACGAAACTGGCCCTCTTCCATGTTCGCAGTCGACGCGTCGATGTAGCGGAGCATGCGTCGAAGCTCAATCAGCAGCTCCCGCGCCTCCTGCGGAGAACGCAGATCCGGCTCGGTGACGATCTCCATGAGCGGCACACCGGAACGATTGACATCGACGAGGCTGTAATCGCCGGCGTGGCCGGCGGTGTGCGTCAGGCGAGCGGTGTCTTCTTCGAGATGGACGCGAGTGATGCCAATCCTCCGGGTGGATCCGTCAACCGAGATATCCAGGTATCCACCAACCGCCATCGGGAGATCGTACTGCGAGACCTGATACCCCTTCATGAGGTCCGGGTAGATGTAATTCTTCCGATCGAACTTGTTGAACGGTGGGATCTCCGCGCCGAGTGCCAGACCGGTCATGACCGTCTTGCGGACCGCGTCACGGTTGATGACCGGCAACACACCGGGCAACCCCAGGCAAATCGGACAGACGTGCGTGTTGGGCGGGGCGCTCGCGTACTCTGCAGAGCATCCGCAAAACATCTTGCTTCGAGTCGATAGCTGGACGTGAACTTCAAGTCCGATGACCGTTTCGAACTCCACGCGACCTCCCCGAAGACGATGGTATTCAGCCAGCGAAAATGCCGGTCGAGTATAGCATGATGGCGTTTACTCCCTGTTCACCAGCGGACGATGTGATTCGCGGGGTGAGTTCTCAGAGTCCGGGGCGTCGATTTTGTGAGGCTGCCCGCTAGCCATGCTAGAATCGACTCGGATAGAGCACCCGTTCGACGGGTGCGCCGGGCTGGTGTGTGGGGTCGTCAGCATTTTCTCTTGCGCCGAAACATATCGACGGACTCGGAAAGCCCGGATCACGAAACGACAGCGCCAGAACGGCGCGGTTGGCCGGACCTTGAGGAGACGGGGCAGCCAGATATGGTGGTGAAGTCCGACACGAAGCTCGTCACCTGCACGATCGATGGGCAGGAGGTTACGGTTCCAGCGGGGACCTACATCCTGTTGGCCGCAGATGCTGCCGGCATTGAGTTGCCGAACCTGTGCTACCAGCCCCTTCTCCGACCCTGGGGCTCGTGTCAGTTGTGCACGGTCGAGATCCTGGGTCCCCGGGGCGGGCTGATCCAGTCATGCGCGACTCCCGTTCGTGATGGCATGGAGGTTTCCACCCATTCACCCGCGGTAATCGAGTCGCGTCAGTTCGTCCTCCATATGTATCTGATCGACCACGCGCTGGACTGCCCGACCTGCGACAAGTCGGGAGAGTGTTATCTCCAGGACAACACGTATCTCCATAACGTCCATGACAGCCCCTACCTGCGTCCGAAGATCGCCCAGCCCTATCGCCATCTTCGCGAGACGATCGATTACAAGTGGGATCGCTGTATCATCTGCTCCCGCTGCACGCGTGTTTGCGATGAGATGATCGGTGTCACCGCAATTACCATCGCGGGACGGGGGCTGGAGGCCGAGGTTACGACCTCCTATGGCGCTGATCTTCGCGAGACAGCCTGCACCAACTGCGGGATGTGCATCGCGGTCTGCCCGGTTGGCGCGCTCACCGATCGCCATTTCGGCCACCACCCGTGGGAGTTGGACGCGGTCGAGACGGTCTGCGGCTTCTGCGACGTCGGCTGCACGCTGAATGTCGAGCACAACCGTGGTCTGGTGCGACGTGTAACGCATCTCTGGAACCGCGGCGTCAACGAGGGCTATACCTGCGAGCGAGGCAAGTGGGGGCACGAGCACGTCCAGGATCCCCTGCGGCTCCGATACCCGCTGATCCGCGAAAGCGGCGAATACATTGAGGTCGAGCTCGACGAGGCGCTGAACACGGCGGCAGAGAAGCTCAAGCATTACCAGGGGCCGGCGTTCGCGGCGCTTGTCTCCCCGGACAACACCAACGAAGAGAACTACTCTCTGCAGCAGTTCAGCCGCGCGGTGATGGGGTCGAACAATGTCGATCGGTTGATGACTCGAAGCCAGGCATCGGTCGAGCAGGCCCTGGTCGATTCGTTTGGCATAGCGGCATCGCCGGCGGGCATGCAGGAGATGCGAACTGACTCGAACATGGTGCTGGTCGTCGGGCCGGATATCGGAGTAACCGAGCCGATTGCCTCGTATTGGCTCTTCTGGGCACTGCGCTATCGCGAAGTGAAGATGGTCGTTGTCCGGCCCGAGCACTCGTACATGTGCGATCGGTCTGACCACTGGATCCCTGCCCCGGCCGGCAGCGAAGCCGATGTCCTGAACGCAATGGCAAAGATCATCATTGCCGAGGGCCTGGCAGCGCCGGGCGCAGACATGGAAACGCTGCGTGGCGCGGTCGATGGCATCGACATCGACAAGGTTGCCGCGACGGCCGGCGTCTCGACGGAATTCCTTCGGACATGCGCCGTCCTCTACGCAACCGGCGGAGTCGGGAAACGGGACGGACGAACAGAATATCCCTCGAGCACGATCTGGCACACCGCCGCAAGCCGCGACTCCGGCGATGCAGGCGCTATCGCGATCGCGGCTCATAACCTCGCTGTGCTGACCGGCAATGTCGGCCGGCCGGGCGGCGGCGTGTTGGCTGGTCGCGGCAATGCGAATATGCAGGGCTCGTTCGATGTCGGCTGCCATCCGGCGATTCTGCCGGGTGGAGAGCTGGTGAGCGACGCGACAGCCCGCGACGCGCTCGCGGAAATCTGGCGCGACCGATGGGCCACTTCGCTTGCGTCCGAGAATGGCTTCGCTCCACTGCTGGACCTCCCGTCCGATCCGGGCGTCGGAATCGGCGGGCTCGCCGCAGCCATCGAGACCGGCCAGGTGCGTGCGATGTACATCTCGGCGCAATCGCATAAGTGGAACAAGCCACTCGATGCCGAGCTACTGGCCGCGCTCGACAAGCTCGAGCTTCTGATTGTCGAGGACTGTTTCGACAGCGAGCTGACTCGGCGCGCGGACATCGTCCTGCCGGCGGCAATGTTCCTGGAGAAGGACGGCTCGTTCACAAACCTCGACCGAACCGTTCAGCGGCTACGCTTCGCGGTGTCGGCGCCTGGCGATTCGCACCCAACCACCTATTACGTGTCAGAAATCGCGCAGCGGCTGGGCTATCACTTCGGATACCTCAACACCGCCGTCATCATGGACGAGATCTCGGCAATCGTTCCCGGGTACGCTGGTGTCTCATTCCCGCGCCTGGAGCGCAACGGAATGCAGTGGCCAGTGTCAGGTTTCGGCGCGGAAGGGACAGTCCGGCTATCTATTGGCCAGGGTCTGGTAGCAGACGCCATCCGGATCGTCGCTGACTAGGTAGAACCCGGACGGGGCAGAAAGAGAGCCTTCGCGTATGTTTGACGAGTTCAAGGGCTTCGCAGTCACCTTGAGACGACTGCCGCGTAAGTCAGTGACGTTCTTCTATCCCGACGAGAAGCGGCCGATGCCACCACGCTTCCGCGGGCTGCCGTCGTTACGAGCCGACCCCGAAACAGGGGAGGCGCTCTGCGTCGCCTGCGGATTATGCGCGCGGATCTGCCCGACCTCGTGTCTTGAAATGCATGTCGTTCCATCCGAAGAAGGCGACCGGGAGTTGGGCGAATTCATCCTTCGTTCGGGTCGCTGCCTGTTCTGCGGCTTTTGCGCGCAGGTATGTCCGGTCGACGCGATCACGATGAGCGGCGCGTACGAGCGGTCGGTAATGGATCGCGACGGTCTGATCTACACCAAGACCGAGCTATCTGCGTTCGGCGCGCAGAACGAGACCTGGTGGGGGGCGGACAGCCCGAAGTTCTCGAAGAACTAGTTCACGGATCGAACAGTTGAATCGAGGGCGCGCGGGTACTCCCCGACGCGCCCTCGATGGCGTGTAGACTGGCAAACAGAAGAGAGGAGCCTCGAAGTGGCGAAGCAATATCCGTACTACTGCGCCGGAGAGTGGAGGTCGAGCGATCGTCCGCTCGAGATTCGCAATCCGTGGAACGATGAGATCGTCGGCACAACATCGTTTGCGACGGAGGATGACGTCGAGGACGCCATCCGTGCCGCCGAGGACGCGTTCGAGATCATGCGCGTCATGCCGCTTTACGAGCGGGCAGCCGCGCTCGACAAGCTTGCCGACTCCCTCGAAGAACGTGGTGAAGAGGTTGCTCGTCTCCTCGCACAGGAGGCAGCCAAGCCTTTGCGCGACGCTCGGGTCGAGGTGATGCGAGGAGTGTTCACTATCCGGGTTGCCGCGGAGGAGGCCAAGCGGATCGGCGGTGAGATGATCCCACTGGATCTACTGCCGTCGTCAAAGGGGCGGTTCGGCATCACGAGGAAGGTTCCGATCGGCCCTATCGCGGCGATCTCGCCGTTTAACTTTCCGTTGAACCTGGCGCTACACAAGGTCGCGCCAGCCATCGCGTCGGGCAACTCGGTCGTCCTCAAGCCACCCACGCACGATCCACTGACAATGCTAACGTTCGCCGAGATGATCGATGAAGTCGGGCTCCCGAAAGGAGCTGTCTCGATCATGCCAATGGATCGCCAGACGGGTGACCGGCTCGTGACCGACGAACGTTTCAAGCTGCTGTCATTCACCGGCTCACCGGACGTTGGCTGGGAGATGAAGCAGCGAGCGGGCAAGAAGAAGGTCGTGCTCGAGCTGGGTGGAAACGCCGGCGTGATCATCGACGCAGATGCCGATATCGGTCTGGCAGCCCAGAGAGTGCGCGCAGGAGCGTTTGCCTATGCCGGCCAGGTCTGTATTTCCGTCCAGCGCGTCTACGTCCATCGCGACAGTTACGATGCGTTCTGCGAGCAGCTTGTTGCCGCGGTCGGGACAATCAAGACCGGCGATCCGCTCGACCCGGACACCGAGCTGGGGCCGATGATCGACGCGAAGGCGGCAAGCCGGGTCGACGAGTGGG
>CALMXF010000392.1 GCA_937870985.1 uncultured Chloroflexota bacterium | reverse complement strand
TCCGGCGACGACGCACGGGCTTCGGCGCATCGTCTGGCGCTGCCTCGGGCGTTGGTTCGGCGCTCGCCTCTGGCTCTGGCGTCGCGTCTTCGGCCGGGGGTTCCGCGCTGGGCTTCGGTGCCTGACGCCGACGCCGGGCCGGCTTCGGTGTCGCGACGACAGATTCTGCGGGCGCTGGGTCGGGCAGCAGAACCGGATCGGGAGCGGGCTCCTCTTCCACGATCGACTCCTGTGGCGCCGAAAGCTCGGGGGCAGCCGGCTCATCCACTGGCTCGACTGCCACCAGAGGCTCCTCGCCGATGGTGGACGCTGGGGCCAGGTCATGATCCGGCGCGCTGTTGTCGACGGCTGCAGGCTGTTCCGACACGAGCCCATTTGCCTCGTCGCCCGGCTGTTCCGGCTCGGAGGCCGATGGCTGGAGATACCGCTGAGGGACTACCGCGCGCCAGGCTTCATCGAGTCCCTCGTCAGTCACGCCATAGAACATGTGAAGGTGGTCGTTGTGGCGATAGACGAGGTTATAGCGCACGTCGCCGCCGCGCGGCTTGTATGCCTTCCAGTACCCGCGGTCGCCATGCCAGGTGACTTCGTCCGCGCCCGCAGGATGGAGCTCGAGCTGTGTGATCGCGTAGCGCCACAGCCGCCGAGCCGAGTCACGGGTCACGTTATGGACGACCTTGAGATTCCTCAGGTCGCGCATCGCGTGATAGGTGACGTTATCGATCTCGTGCGAATCCACGACTTCGACGCCAGTCCTCGGAAAGGGGACCTCTTCGCAGATAACGATGTCGCGCGTCGGAGGTGTCGGTTCGACGACCGGGTGCGCTGGCTCTGGTTCGACCGCGAGGGACGGCGCGCCGTCCTCCATCGTCGGATCGACGCTCTCAACACCGATGACGGCATCCTCGGCAGTCAGCTCCTCGTGCGGCAGACGTGTCTGACCGCCTCGACCCCGGCCCCGTCGCCGCGAGCTGCGCGTCCGGGTCGGTTCGTGCGGGGCCTCGACCGCGGCGGGCTGCTCCGAAACGAGTTCGGGGAGCTCGCCGCGCTCGATCTTCATCCCGTCAACGACAAGCTGGACGATCTCATCGCGCATCGCGATGCTCGTCTCGCCCTCCTGGCGGACATAGATCGTGCTCGGGAGCACCGCGTAGGGCATATCATCGCCGGCCGGCACCTGGACGACGATGATCTTCTTCTGCTCGGTCTCCTGGATGTCGATGGTGCCGTTGATCTGGGGCGTGATGTATCGGGCCAGGTCTTCGGCGATCGCGCTGGCCTGTTCCGGCGCGTCTTCGACGCCCATCACAGGATCCTTTGACACGGCCGAGATGCCGACATAGATCGTTCCACCATTGCCATTGGCGAAGGCGGCCGCGTCGCGGACGATCGGGCTGAGCCGGCCACGGCGCGCGGGCGCCATCTCGTGGAACGACTGGACGATTGTTTCGCCCTCGGCGCGCGCTACCCGGATGAAGTCATACGGGTCATGCGCCGGCCGGTATGGACGAACACGGTTGAAATTATCCGAGCGAAAGAGCTCCTTCAACGCCGCGAACGACACGTCGGTTAACAGCACTTCGGTCATCCGATCGCAGACGCCCAGATTGCTTTCCCGGTTTGGATCCCGGTTGAGCCGGTGAGCATCCGAGCCCTGGATAATGTGCATCCTGCGCGGGTATTCCGGCTTCGAGCCGTTGAAGAAGTGCGCCGTGCTGCGTCGACTGCTCGACTCCAGATCCGTCGCCTCCAGCGCGTCGATATAGGGGCTCTGGGTGAATGCGATCTTCGTCTGGCCACCAAATGGCAGGTTCTGCATCGCCACGCCGTGTGTCGAATTCACGTGCGCAGGGATGACGAGCGCGCCGAGGCGCGAGAGCGTCTCGTAGGCTGTGAGCACATCGACCGTCGCACCGACCTCACTGGTGCCCAGGTCGAGCCGATCTTCGGGGACATTCAACTCCAGAAGCGTGTGCTCGATCTGGCGGATCGATGTCCCTTCCGGAAAGATTGCAGTGATATGAAACCCAAACGTCGCGGTCAGCTCAAAGCCCGGCAGCACACGGAGGTGCCTGAGGATCCGGCGATAATCGCCGAGTCGTCGTTCCTCGACGGGGGACAAGCGTTCTAGCGCTTCGAGCAGTTCAAGGTCTTCGATTTCCCGCCACATGTTCGCATAGCCACGGATCGTGTTGTGGTCGGTAAACGCAATTACGTCTGCGCCACGCGTCTCGGCCTTCCGAAGGATATCCAGATAGGTGATATCCGGATCCTGGTAGTCGATCGAGCCGGGGGTATGAAGGTGCAGATCGATGCGCCGCCACGCCAATGCATGCTGATCACGCTGGCTGCGATCATCGGAGCGGGAGCGTCTGCTCCTGCTCAATAGTTGGACTTCCCTTCTCAACACCGTGAGGATCCCGGGGCAATATCATCCGGGATCGTGGGCGAAGATAACCGCCACACTGGCATCCATTGTATCAATCCGGCCAGTTGGCAACGGATCGACATCGCAAGCGGGATGCCAGTCTCGTGTTAGACTCGGAACGCCCACTTGCTGGCCCGTCTGCCGGCGGAGCGGCCGGGTTCGACGGCCGAACCGAACGAGGTGCTGGAAGTCCGCATGTCGATCTATCTCGTCCTCGATATTCTGCTCATTCTGCTGATTCTGCTCCTCACCCCGATTGGCTTCTGGCGCGGGCCGGTGAAGGAGCTGTTTGTCACGCTCGGGATCCTCTTCGGCGTGCTGATGTCCGACTATTGGGCACGCCCGTGGGGGAATGATCTCGCCGGCCTGACGACGCTGACGTCGGGCAGCGGCGCGTTCCTCGTCGCGATGATCTTCCTGATTACGTCAACCTTCATTCTCGGCTATGGGCTCGGCGCCACGCTGGCGCCAGCGCGTCACACGACCGCGACGCGAGTTCTGGGCGCCGGGGTCGCAGCGCTCAATGGCGCGCTGATTCTGTCGTTCACCCTGCAATATATCCGACTGTTTCTTCTCTCCGACGCCAACGAAGCGTCGCTCAACCGATCGATCGTGACTCGCGTGCTGCTCAACGACATCGGCTGGATCCTGCTGGCTGCAGCGATCATCGCGGTGCCAATCATCATCTACGCGCTTGCAACCGGGTACAGAGCCTATGCGCTTGATAGCGCCGGGCAGCGAGTCGCGCCGGCCTCAATGGCGCCGTTCGTGCCGACGCAGCCTTCGCACGCTGCCGCCCGCGATGCGTCGTTGCCCCCGCGGGTCCCCCCGACGGCCGGCCCGGAGCATCCCGGATATAAGGCCGAGCCAACTCCGGTTGCCCGGCCTGCCACTCGCGCGACTCGCCCACTCGTCGTGACTGAGCCGGTTCACACCAGCGTGCCGGAGATTCCCGTCGATCACTCCGACCAGATGAGTGACACCGATCCACATCTCGTCATCCCCAGCAACACACCCCAGATCGCGCGGGCCGCCACCGGAACTCCAGGGAATCAGCCTGTGCCCGACGAGCCCACCGACAAGTTGCCGGCCGGTTACGATCATTGCAGCACGTGCAACACCGTCCTCGGCCCGGGGATGTCGGTCTGCCCAAATTGCGGAACACCGCGCAACGCCTGACGGCCGGCATGCCGTAGCTCTCGATCGCCACGACGACCGAAGCCCGGTAGCGTCGCGCTCCGTGGGTCGAGCGACCAATGCCGCCCGTTCGGCAGCCCACCCCGTCCTCTGCCATTCTCCGTCCGGGTCGTGAATGACAGAACCTTGCAGGGACGCCCCGAGCTGGCGAACGAGCTTTGGATCGTCCGACGGGGATTGTCGGCGGTTGCCAGCGGCACTGGACAGCGGTGGTACACTACGAAGGTTGTGAGTGTGCACGCTCACCGTTCTTCATCGTGCACGGCTTGTGTTCCTCCTCAATCGCGCAGCGCGGAGGTCGTCGGGCGGTCAGTTCCGGCCCGACAAACACCAGACTCGTATCGAGCGCTGCGCAGAAATAAGGCACCATAATGACGGCTATGCTGACTCGCGAAGCGAGCGTCGCTTCGTTCGGCGACCTCAGGTTGCGCCCGGAGACGATCCAGGCGCTTACATCCATGGATATCACCACCCCGACACCGATCCAGTCCCGCGCGCTCCGGCCGCTACTCGATGGACGTGACCTGATCGGACAGGCGAGGACCGGCTCAGGTAAGACGCTGGCCTTTGGCATCCCGGCGATTGAGCTGGCCGATCCACGCGCCCGCGAAATCCAGGTCCTTGTGCTGGTTCCAACGCGCGAGCTGGCGGTGCAGGTCGGCGGCGTGCTCGACGACCTCGGTCGCCGGCGAAATCTTTCGACCGTTCTGATCTTCGGAGGACGCGCAGCCGGCCCACAGATCGCGGCGCTGCGACGCGGTGCTCCGATTGTTGTCGGCACACCGGGACGCATCGTAGACCTGCTCAATCAGGGCGTCATGGACATCTCGCGCCTGAGGATGGTTGTCCTCGATGAGGCAGACGAGATGCTTGACCAGGGGTTCGCGCCGGACGTCGAACGAATCCTGAAGCGCGCGCCACGACAGCGCCAGACCGTGCTCTTCTCGGCAACCGTGCCCGGCTGGGTCGATGAGACATCGCGGACCTACCTTGATAATCCGATTCACGTCTCCGTCGACCCGCGTCCGGAGGACAGCGCCCCGATCGATCACGTGGCCTACGACATCCCAGACGGCGACAAGCTCACCGCGCTCCGCGATTTGCTCGACCACCGCGGCGATGGCTCAATCATCGTCTTCGGCCGGACCAAGCACGGGGTCAAGAAGCTGGCGCGCAAGCTTGAGGAAGACGGATACCCGGTCGGCGCGCTGCAAGGCAACCTCTCGCAGAATGCCCGCGACCGCGTGATGGAGGACTTTCGCAGCGGCAAGGTGCAGATCCTGCTGGCGACGAACGTCGCCGCGCGTGGTCTCGATATCACTAGCATCGACCAGGTCATCAACGTGGACTTGCCCGAGTCGCCGGAGCTTCTGACCCACCGCGTCGGCCGAACCGGCCGGATGGGGCGCAAGGGCCAGGCGATCACCCTGCTTGGGCCGGAGGACGGGCCGAAGTGGCGGCAG
>CALMXF010000391.1 GCA_937870985.1 uncultured Chloroflexota bacterium | reverse complement strand
CGACGCGACAGCCGCGAACGCAGCGTCTGCGCCGCCAGATCCTCTGGTTTCACGAACTCATCCATCTGTCCTCGAACCCCTCTCCTCAGTCGACCCATTCCTGCGCTTGCAGGATCGGCACGATTCTGCCCCTCGGCAAGACCACGCGAAAATCTACAGCATCAATCCCCTGTCGGTGAGACGCGCACTACGCGAGACCAGAGACCGGTCGGCATGCGTCTCAGCGGAGATCGTCACTGTGTGACATCAGTATATGACCAGACCAGGAATGCGCCTTCCCACGACGCCTGACGTATTCGACAGGACAACATCCCTCCATGCTCACCCTCCGAAAGACCCGCCTCCGCGACTTGCTTCGGCGAATTCCGCGAGCCAGATACGGCTGGACACCCCCTCGACTGCGGCCGACACCCGCAAGAGGTGGATATCACTACGGCGCTCCGAGCACAGCAGTCAACAGACTGGGGCTGCTCGGCCCACCGGTGGACGCGATTGGTTCGGATGTTATGACAACTGCTTCGTATCTCGCTAACCCGCCGAATGGCTGAATCATCAAGGTGGCCTTGCCGCCGTCCGGATCGACCCTCAGCTCGCCGCCATTGGCGAAATCCGTTCCGTCGGCGAAACGCATCCAGACGATGTACCGCTGCCCCTCGGCTGGCGTTGGAAGGTCGACTGCCACGATCAACGCGCTATCGGACTCGCGATTGACGATGAGCTTGGCCTTGGCGTCGGGCGCCAGATCTCGATCGGCAGCGAACGGCGCAATGAAGGTGGACCCGACCGTTACCGGTGCTTCGGCAAGCGTCCGCACAGTGCGATCCTGCTCGGCCTGAATCGCCTCGATTCGCTGCTGCTGTTCGTAAAGCCGGGCGCCCATGACACCGATGACGAGGAGGAGGACCAACGCAGGCGCAGCCAGCGCTCCAGCCAGCCGTGGGCTGGCCGGCAGCCAGCCGAACCGGCGGCGCTCGCGCCGCCTGGCGGACGCCGCCGACACGGGCTCACGCTCATCGATCCGCAACAGAAGCGCCGCCCGCGCGCGCAGCGGCACTGACATGGCCGGCGCAGCATACGGCAGCGCTTCGACCGCCCGCTCGTATGCCACGAGCTCGGCCGCACAAGCGTCGCAAAGCGCGATATGGCCACGCACTCGTTCAGCGTCGTCGGGATCGAGCGCATGGAGCGCGAAGGCCGGTATCAGGCCTCGGACGTGCCCATCGTCGTCCTCACCATGGCCGGACAGATCATCATGCTCGGCGCTCACCAACATCCACCCTTACTCGTCTCGCGTTCTAGCGTCCTCCGATGATCTCCTCATCGGCCAACGCGTCCTTCAGCTTCCGCATTCCCAGCCGAAGCCGGGTCTTGATCGTCCCAAGCGGTTCGCCGAGATGCGCGGCGATCTCACGTTGTGACATCGAGTGATAGAACGCATACTCGATTGCTACTCGCTGCGCGTCGGGGAGTGATGCCATCGCCCGCCCAACACGCTCGCGCAGCAGAGCCGCTTCGGCCGCCTCTTCGACGCTGGCTGCGTCATCGACAAGCCCGTCCATTACCTCATGAACGTCAGCGCCATCGAACCGCTGGGGCCGGCGCTGGCGGCGTCGCAACTCGTCGATCGCCAGATTGTGGGTGATGCTCAGTAACCAGCTGGCGAAACTGCCGCGACCGGTCCGATACGTCTCAGCCTGTCGCCAGGTCCGGACGAACGCCTCCTGGAGAATCTCCTCAGCGGTCGATCCATCACCAACGATGCGCGCAGCGAAGGAATAGACAACCCGCGCATACCGGCTGTAGAGCGCCTCCAGCGCCGCCGTATCACCGTCACAGACGCGGCTTACCAGCACTTCGTCTGCTGGCTCGGCAGACGTGGACCGATCGGCGTCACCCGACACCACCTCCAACCGGCGGATCCGCTCACTCAACGGATCCTCGCGATGCCGATATGAGGCGACATTTCACTATACGTCGGTGATGGCCTATCAGGATGTACGAAGATGACGATACCGACATGGCGCTGGCTCACTTCACCACAGGCGTCACGTGTGTCACGGCGGGATACGCCCCATTGTACGGGGCTGCGTCGGTCGCAGGGCATCGTCGTTCTGCACTGATAACGCCGCAGCAGCGCAGTCGTTATGTCCCGCTATCGGTGAGCAATCTGGTCAGCGGAGATAGCCATCTCGGTTTCCGTCGCAGTCGCCGGCCGCCCCCGGAGAAGCCAGGCCAACGCGATCAGCGCCAGTGCGACGACGACGAGCGAAACAACCTGCGCCTCCTGCATTCCCCAGAACCAGACACGCTCCTCGCGAACATAGGAAATGACGAACCGCGTCGCGCCATAGAGCGCGGCGTAGACGGCAAAGATCGAGCCATCTGGCAGCCCACGTTTCCGCAGCGGCCAGATGACTGCGAGGATCAGCATCGCCATGATCATGTCGTAAACCGGATATGGATGGGTCGGCACATTCAGCAGGCGGCTGGGGAGGAGCGCGTTCGGGTTGGTATAGATGAACGCGAACGGCCAGCTCGTCGGCGCGCCCCAGGCGTCGCCGTTGATCGCGCAGCCGATCCGGCCAACCGCCTGGGCGACGATCAGGCCCGGAGCGATCGCGTCGATCACCTTGCGGAACGGATACTTGCGTGCCCAGCAGAGCGCCGCGACAGCAATAAAGCCACCGATCACCGCTCCCCAGATCGCCAGACCACCCTCGTTGATCTTGATTGCCTCGCCGGGGTGATCGACGAAATAGCCGGCGTGGTCGATCAGAAAGAAGACACGCGCGCCGATAATGCCCCCGGCGATCGACCAGAGCACGAACGAATCGAAGCCCTCCAACGTCACACGACGTTCGCGAAGGCCGATCTGGAAGATCCAGAGCGCAACGAAGATCGCAACAACCGTCAGGACGCCATGCCAGGCGAGCACGAACGGCCCAAGCTTCAGAATATTGGGATCCATCCCGATGTGAATACGCACCGTATCCTCCCTTGCCGCGCTAATCCTACGCTGCCCACCCCGCGCGCGACGATGTGACGTTGACGCGACGCCAACGGATTGCTACGATCGGCACGACAAGTGAAGACGCGAACGACGACGAACGGAACGAGTACGCGCCCGAGCACGGGTCAGCGAGCCGGCAGGTGGTGAGAGGCCGGCGCCGCAGCAGGCGTGGAATGGATCCGGGAGTTGCGCTCCGAACAGGCCAACGGCCTCAGTAGGCGGCGCCGGAGGGCTCCACCGTTACCCAGGAGCTGGATATCGGACGTGTGATGCGTCCCGTATCTGACAAGGAGGGCCGTCTCGCGAGGGACGAGCCAATCCGGGTGGTACCGCGGAGCGCGCCAGACGCCTTCGTCCCGAGACAGGGACGAGGGTTTTTTGTTGTCTGTCGATAGCGATACCGGGGCGGACAGGCTTCGGATATGGAAAGGACCGGGCACGACGATGGTCGTCGAGACACAGCCGCGGCCGGCGGCAACCAGACCGGCCAGCAGCCCCAGGCGCGTCTTCTCCGGCATCCAGCCGAGCGGCGCGGTGACGATCGGGAACTACCTGGGCGCGATCCGCCGCTGGGTGATCCAGCAACACCAGCACCAGAGCATCCACTCGATCGTCAACCTCCACGCCATGACCCAGCCGTTCACCGCCGACGATCTGCGACAGCGCACGCTCGACCTCGCCGCAGTCCTGATCGCCTGTGGGATCGACCCGGAGAAGGCGATCCTGTTCGTCCAGTCCGAGGTGCCAGAACACTCCGAGCTGACCTGGATCCTCTCGACCCAGACGATGTTCGGCGAGCTAAACCGCATGACGCAGTTCAAGGACAAGGGTCGCGGCGACGAGCGCGCTGGCGCCGGCCTGTTCTTCTATCCGGTCCTGATGGCCGCCGACATCCTGCTCTACGACACCGACTCGGTCCCGGTTGGCGAGGATCAGCGACAGCATCTGGAGCTGACACGCGACGTCGCCCAGCGCTTCAACGCGACGTTCGGCGACACGTTCGTCATTCCCGCAGCAGACATCCAGGCCGAGGGTGCGCGGATCATGAGTCTCGACGATCCGACGAAGAAGATGAGCAAGTCCGGCGCGCCGGCCTCGTATATCGCATTTCAGGACACGCCCTCCGAGATCCGCAAGAAGATCATGCGGGCTGTCACCGACTCCGGCTCGGACATTGTCTACCGCGAGGACAAGCCGGCCGTCTCGAACCTGCTGACAATCTACTCTCTCTTCAGTGATGAGCCGATTGCCGCGCTGGAGCAACGCTACGCCAGCTCCGGCTACGGCCAGTTCAAGAAGGATCTGGCCGAAGTCGTCGCCAACCACATGGAGCCGATCCAGCAGCGCCTTGCCGAGCTGTCGGCCGACCCGGGCGAGCTGATGCGCATCCTCGACCGCGGCACCGAGCGCGCCCGCGAGATCGCGACGCCGAAGATGGATCGTGTCCGCGAGGTTACCGGGCTCGCGATGCGGCTGGGCTGAGTAGTCCGCCACTGCGACGCTGCGGGTTCGATAGCCGACCGTGTCGCCTGTCATCCCGAATCGCAATGAGGGATCTCCCCTCGGCCGGAAACAATCGAACCGGGGGAGATCCTTCGCATCCGCTCAGGATGACAGGGCACAAGGGCGGCTGCCATCCTGGCATTTCATGCCAGTCGCTGCGGTCAGTCCGCCGCGACTGCGGTCGGCTCATCGCGAAACTGATGGCGATAGAGGGCGGCGTAGGCGCCACCCTCCGCTAGCAGCCCGGCGTGGCTCCCCTGCTCGACGATTCGCCCATCCTCGATCACGAGGATCAGGTCGGCAGTGCGAATAGTGCTCAGGCGGTGGGCAATGACGATGCTCGTTCTGCCGGCCATCAACTGCGTCAGTGCCTGCTGGATAACCCGCTCGGTGCGAGTGTCAACGTTGCTCGTCGCTTCGTCGAGGATCAGGATGCGCGGGTCGGCCAGGATCGCGCGCGCGAACGTCAGCAGTTGGCGCTGGCCGCGACTGACATTGCCGCCCCCCTCGCCCAGCACAGTCTCGTACCCATCCGGCAACATCGCGATGAAGGTGGCCGCGCCGGTCGCCTCCGCCGCCGCCTCGATCTCGGCGCGAGGCGCGTCTGGGCGACCGTAGGCAATGTTATCGGCGATCGTCCCGGCGAAGAGGAACGGCTCCTGGAGGACGACGGCGATTCCTGCCCGCAGACTCTCGCGGGTGATCTCGCGAACGTCATGTCCATCGATCCGCAGCGCGCCATCATCAACATCGTAGAAGCGCGGGATCAGGTTTGCGATCGTCGTCTTGCCAGCGCCGGTCCTCCCGACGAGGGCGACTGTCTGGCCCGCGGCAACGCGGAAGCTGACGTCGTGCAACACGTCGCGACCCGTCTCGTAACCGAAGCGAACATGCCGGAACTCGATCTCGCCCCGGAGAGTGTCGAGCGCGATGGCGGTGGCGGCATCCGCCGGCTCGGCCGGCTCGTCGAGGACCGTGTAGATCCGCTCGGCGCCGGCCAGTCCCGCCTGCACCTGGGCATACATCGTCGAGAGCATCTGCAGTGGCCGGAAGAACTGCTGAACGTAGAGGACGAACGCTGTCAGCACGCCGACCGTCAGCGCATCGTGAACGACGAGGTAGCCGCCATAGGCAATCACGACGGCGACTGCCAGTGTCGAGAGGATGTCGATCGCCGGAGCGAACGCCGAGGATACACCGACCGCCTGCACGTTGGCGTCGCGGTTCGCAGCGTTGCGTTCCCGGAAACGGCTGATATTCTGGCCGGTGCGGTTGAATGCCTGCGCCTCACGAACTCCGGCGATTTCCTCCTGCAGGCCGGCCGTTACATCGCCGGTCGTCTCGCGCGCCCGACGATAGACAACGCGCGCCCGGCGACCAAAGTACGAGGTCGTCACCAGCATGATCGGGATGACCGCGAAGCTGACTAGCGCCAATCGCCAGTCGAGCAACAGCATGGCGACAATGACGCCGATCAGAGCAAAGATCGAGCCGAGCGTCTGCGAGAGAATCTGGGAGAAGAACTGGTTGAGCGTCTCAACATCGTTGATGACCCGGCTCATCAGGTCGCCGATCGGCTGGCGATCGAAGAAGCGCAACGGCACGCGCAGAAAACGGTCGAACAGCCGCCCACGCAGCGAGGCCAGGAGAGACTGACCGACTCTCCCGACAATGCGGATCTGCCCGCGCATCGCCAGCGCGCCCATCAGATAGAGACCCAGCAGCGGGAGCATCAGCAGCGTCAGCTCGTGGCGGTTACCCGCCACGATCGCGTCATCCACCGCGCGCCCGATCAGCCAGGGCGCCCCCGCCTGCGCCACCGCGCTCATCAGCACCAGCGCCAGTACCAGCAGCCACTGTCGCCAGTATGGTCGCGCCTCGCCGATCAGCCGGCCGGCAACGGCGCGCTGATTGGCAGCTTGCTCGTGATCCGCAAACGATTCGATCGGTGGTCTCACCGGTCGCCTCCTGCCATCGCCGCTTCCGTGGTTCGGTCATCGACAAGCTGCGACTGGATGATCTCGTTATAGATGGCGCTCTCCTCAAGGAGCTCCGCGTGCGTGCCCTGGGCAACGACCTTGCCGGCATCGAGGACGACGATGATGTCGGCGTCACGGACAGTGCTGATCCGTTGGGCGATGACGACGACAGTGCGCCCGCCCTCACGCATCAGCCGGTCGAGCGCCTCCTGGATAGCAGCCTCGGTCCGCGCATCGACCGATGATGTGCTGTCGTCGAGGATCAGAATCCGCGGATCGACCAGCAGCGCGCGGGCGATCGCGATGCGCTGTCGCTGGCCACCCGAAAGACCTAGCCCGCGCTCGCCGACGATGGTGTCGAACCCGGCCGGCAGTGTCTCGATGAACTCTGCCGCCTGAGCAGCCTGCGCCGCCTGGACAATCTCGGCGTCACTGGCCTCTGGCCGGCCATAGGCGATGTTGTCGCGGATCGTGCCGGAGAAGAGCAGCGTCTCCTGCATCACGATGCCGATCTGCCCACGAAGGCTGGAAAGCGTCACCTCGCGGACATCCTGGCCGTCAATCAGCACTGCGCCGGAGGACACATCGTAGAAGCGCGAGATCAGGCTGACAAGGCTGCTCTTCCCCGACCCTGTGGTGCCGATGATCGCCGCAGTCTGCCCCGACTGGATCGTCAGATCGATCCCCGAAAGGATCTCCTGTTCCGCGCCTGGGTACCGAAAGTGAACGTTGCGGAACTCGATCCCGCCGTTGAGATGCGGCAACACACGCGCATCCGGTCTCTCGACCAGGTCGTCCGGCTCGTCGAGCACATCAAAGACTCGCAGTGCCGATGCGCCCGCGCGAGAGATCGTCGCCATCTGAAAGCCGATCGTCAGGATCGGGAACAGCAGATAGTTGAGGTAGGCAGTGAACGCGACCAGCTCGCCTATCGTGAGCTGCGCGCCGATGACCTCGCGTCCGCCGATCCAGACGACGCCGAGCAGGCCGACGTTGCCGGCGAAGAACACGAGCGGGAAGTTGTTGCCGAAGGCATTCAGCGCCGCGACGTTACGGTCCAGCAGCTCATCGTTCGCCACCCTGTAGCGGGCGATCTCGCGCTGCTCCTGGCCAAAGATGCGAATCACCCGCATCCCGACGAGGTCTTCCTGGAGGACAGCGTTGAGCTTCCCAATCGCGCGCTGCAGCTGGCCGAAGATCGGGAAGACCGACCGGACGAAGCGCAGCAGCACCAGAAGAATCAGCGGGATGGCCGCCAGCGCGACCAGCGCTAGTCGCCAGTTGATGATCAACAACAGCGTGGTCGTGCCGAGCAGCATGATGAAGGCCGAAGCGAGCTGGATAACCCCCGTCCCGGCGAACTGGCGGATCTGCTCGACATCGTTGGTAATGCGACTGATGAGCTGGCCGGCCTCGACGCGGTCGAAGTACGCGAACGAAAGTCGCTCGATCCGGGCAAACAACGCCTCACGCAGGTCAAAGGCGACCCCCTGTGAGGCCCGCTCGGACAGATAGCCCTGGAGGAACGACGACAGCCCGCGGACTAGCGCCAGCCCAACCAGGCTGGCGGCTGCCAGCGCAACCACTGTCCCATTGCGGCCATCGACGCCGCGATCGATCGCCACCCGCAGCACCTGCGGGACGGCCAGGTTGGCGGCTGAGACGACGATGAGCGCGAGCAACGCGCCGGCCGCATCGAGCCGATATTGACGGAGATAACCGATGGCGCGTCCGAGCGCGCGTCCGGAGCCGGGCTCTGGAGACATCCGGCCCATCGGTGGACCATGTCGTTGCACGTAGCCTTCCTCCGGGCCACTACGGACGCTCCAGGGTCGACACCATCGTCGGCAGGCCGCTGGCGCCCAGCGAACCATGGTACCACCGGATTCGACCGGGGAGACACCCGGACAGGCGACAGATGTCCGGCAGGACAGTTGACGGTCTCCGATCCTGGGAACACGATGCAGCCATCACAGCAATACCTGCCCGGGAAAGGAGACGCGCGATGGGGTTGATGGCTCCGGTGATCGTCGGCGAGCTTTCCGTCTGTAGCACACAGGTCCGCGTCAAAGGTCAACTCCATGGAGCGCGCGTCGACATCCTCCTCGACGGCGTGGCTGGTCCTGTCGGCGGGGGGCCGGCCGATTGGCCCGACCAGTGGTTCCCCTTGAACCCCGGTGTCAGCCTCCAGCCGGGCCAGATCGTCCGAGCCCGCCAGAGTCGCGGCGCCGATGTCAGCCCTGCGTCGGGCATCGGAGCAACCGTCCAGGACCGATCCGCGTCCCCACCGCAGTTCGCCGGCCCGTTGGTGGCTTGCACCGCCATTGCCGTCATCGATCGCCTCGCTCCTGGAGCAACCGTCTCGATTCTGGATCGTGGCGGTATGTTTCTCGGGAAGGTCACGGCTGCTGGCAGCCGAGCGGTCGTCCCACTGAATCGACCAATCGGTGGCAGTGAGGTGTTGACCGCAACAGCGGAGGCGTGCGGCGGGGCGCCCGCGCCATCCGTCGACTCGTTACCGGCCGAACAAATACACCGCGGGGCAAACGGGGAGCTCCCGACCCCGGTCATTCCGCCGCTGCTCGCCTGCATGCGCGTCCTCCACATCACCGGGCTGCAGGTCGGCGCGACCTTGTACATGGAACGCGACGACGGAGTCTACACCTGGCCAGTGACCGATCAGGAGCTGTACGGGCGGGTCGATCCGCCGTTGAAGGGTGGCGAATCACTCGTCTTCCGGCAGGAAATGGGTGACATCCACTGTGAATCGCGACCCAGCGATAATGTGTCGGCGACGGTCGACCCCGGCCCGCCGGGCGCTCCGTGGATCGGCAGCCAGCCCTGCCCGGGGTCGTTGCTATTCTGGGCCTACGGTCTGGTCCCCTCGGCGACAGTCAAGGTGATGTCTGGCGCAACAGAGCTGCTGGTCTTCGAAGCGGCCGAGGAGTCGCAAGAGGTGGACCTGGCCGGGGTGACTCTTACGCCAGGACAGCAACTCACGGTCGTCCAGGGCCTTTGCGATGTCTACGGGCCGGCATCCGCCGTGCCGGCAGTCGTTACCCAACCGGCCGAAGGGGTCGCGCCGATGATACCCGAGCGGCTCGTCGCCTGCGCCGGGGTCGTCCGCGTGTCTGGCGTTGCCGATGGCTCGTTCGTCCAGGTGTACTCCGAGCTGCTGAAGGGCCGGATCGGCCACGCCTTCGCGACCGGCAGCGTCGTTGATGTCGAGGTATTCCCGCCGCTGCTCCACCCCCTTCCCAACGGGCAGATGGACCACATCCGCGCCGAAGTCAGCGGCTGCGCTCGCGGTGTCGCCGAGCGCGAGGTCGAAGGCGAGACCGACCTGCCGCCATTCCGGATCGAGCAGCCAATCGACGGCGACCGATCGGTGACGGTCATTGATCTGCTGCCGGGCTGTCTGGTGACGATAGTCGTCAACGGCCATCTGGCAGGCGAGGCGTGGGTGGCCGGACCGACCGGGCGAGTAGGCGTCAGCGAGACGCTGCGCGTCGAGCAGCGTGTGAACGTGACCGCCCGGCTCTGTGGCCAGCAGCGATCCGCGCACGAGCTCTACGTCCAGCCGGGGCTCGCGTTGAAGTGGACCAGGCCAACGGATGGCGGACTCGAAGTTGGCGGCGGGTTCTATATGGCCGGCCGGGTTCAGGCGGTGGAATCGTTGGGGCCGACCCCCGGCGACCGGCTCCTGGTTGGAACCGAGGAGAGCGGGCTCTGGACCGTCCAGCCGGGCGGGCCATCCTTCCCGCTGAGCCTCGACTGGCCGGAGGTCCGCATCCGCAGCCTCTCGCGTGGAACGCGCGGCGACAACCACTTCTACTGCGGGACGGCCGCCGGCATGATGGAGTCCGACCCAGGCGTCCTCCTGCCGCTGCTCTCCTGGAAACGGGTCAACGGTCTGCCAGGCATGGGGGGCATATTCCCCGGCGCGCCACGACCCGGCGCAACGATCAACGACATCCTCGTGCTGCCCGGTCGTAATCTGGTCGTCGTCGCAACAAACTCCGGGATCTGGTGGTCCGCGATCCCGGCCACAACCGCCGTCGGTTATGCCTGGTCGTCCGACCCACTGGTCAATACCGGCAACATGTTGGCGCTCTGCCAGGGACCCGGCGATGGGATCGTCTGCTACCGTACCGGCGCGCCCGGCGGCGCGTTCTTCGCCGCGACCTGGGGTGGGGGCGGCCTTCAGTGGTCCACCACAACTCCCGGAACCGGCGGGCCCCCTGCCGACGCACGGCTGACGACAGTCGTCGCACGAATGGCGAACGGCGCGCTCTCATCCTCCCCTGCAGACCGATCGCGAGTCTACGCCGCGGTCGAAGACAGCATGGACAACGCCTGGCTCGCGGTGCTGCGCTCGGACGACGGCGGACGCACCTGGTCGATCCCGTACACCGACCCGAACTTGACCTACCTGAAGCCGCCTGGGGTCGGCGGGACGGTCGATATGGGCTACCAGGCCGAACGCAACCTGAAGCTCGCCGCCCACCCGACCAATCGCGACCTCGTCCTGCTGGCCGGCCGGCGGAGTGGACTGCTCGGATCGACCGACGCCGCGCAGACCTGGGACGCAGCGCGTTGGCCAAACGTCGCCGACAACAGCTTCCATGCCGATAGCCTCTGCATCGCCTTCGACCGGTTCGATGGCTCTGGTCAGACGGTGCTGACCGGAGGCGACGGCGGGATCTTCGTCAGCCGCGATACGGGGGTGACCTGGGATACATCGCGCAACCAGCACTTCCCGACGCTGATGTTCGACGGTCGAAATTCACCAGCCGGCCAGGCACTGAGCGCCAGCTCGGCCTACCCGGGCTTGCTCGTCGGCGCGCTACAGGACAACGGCAACATCTATCTGACCGCCGACGGAGAAGCCTGGCAAGAGCTGTTCGACGGCGGCGATGGCTTCCGCGCCCTGTTCGTCACGCCCGATGTCGTCCTGCGCGGCGGCAACGACGATGTCGACATGAAGTGGTCACGCTGGGACGGCGCGAAGTTCACCGACCCCGTCCCTCTCGAGCCTCCTGGCTATCCAGCCGGCAGTCAGTTCATGCCGATCGCGAGTCGCGTGTCATACCCGGCATGGAAGGATCCCGGAACCAGCAACCTGATGGTCGCGATCGCTGGCGATGGCGTGGCAACCGGGGACGTGGTCGGGATGTTCGACAAGGGGGCCGCGACGAACCCTGCCAACGAGCGCTTCTACTGGAAGAAGCTCGGCGCCGTGCCAGCGGCGATCGGTGGGTTGGCAACGCTGGATGGCCGTTGGCTGATTGTTGGCACAGCCGGACCGCATATCTATCGGCTGGACACGGCTACCGGATCGGTCGTCGAGCTGACGCTGCCGGCAGGTCTTGGGAACTCAGCGGTCAGGCGGGTGACGGTCGTCGGCGGCGGCCTGGCCTTCTGTCTGGCCGGCCAGACGCTCCTGAGGACGACAAACCTCATCACCTGGGAGACAATCAGCGGCCCAGCCGGAACCTCCATCGACGCGCTCGAGATCGATCGAGCCCGAGACCCCACAAGTACGCTCCTGGCCGGCAGCGGCGGCGCATGGTTCAGCCGCGACGCAGGGAACACCTGGCAGCCGACCACCGGGCTCCCCCGCCACACGCAGGCGAACCACCTGGAGGTCGTCGATTACGGCGGAGGAAACCGCGTCATCCACCTCGGCTCCTGGAACTGGTCGGCCTGGCGAGCGCATCTCACCTGAGGACACGCGAACGGGGCGGCCAGGCTGGCCGCCCCGTCTCACTATGCTGTGCGTTCGCTCGTTGCTCAGTCCGTCAGACGCGGGTCGAGGGCATCGCGCAGGCCGTTGCCGACCAGGTTGATGGCGAAGACCGTCAGATAGATCGTCAAACCCGGCAGGAAGACGACCAGGATCGACTGTGTATAGGAGAGCTGCGCCTGCGAGAGCATGTTCCCCCACGAGGCTGTTGGCGGCTGGACGCCGAGGCCCAGGTACGACAGCGACGCCTCGACGAGGATCAGCGCAGGCACCGTCAGCGACGCCCAGACGATGACGACCGGCAGGACATTCGGCAGGATGTGCCGCCACATGATGCGCCGGTCGCCGACCCCAACGACGCGGGCGGCGTCGATATAGTCACGCTCCTTCACCGAAATGACCTCGCCACGGATGAGTCGCGAGAGCGTCACCCATGAGACGAAGGCAATAACCAGCGCGAGCGCCACCGGGCTCAGTGTGAACATCGAGGCGACTAGCAGCAGGATGAAGAGGGTCGGGATCGAGAGCATCATGTCGACATACCGCATGAGCAGCGTGTCGACGATACCGCCGTAGTAGCCAGCGACGACGCCGACGACAGCGCCGATCGTGATCGCGAAGAACATCGCCATCCCGGCGACCGCAAGGCTAACCCGCGCGCCATAGACGAGACGGGTTGCCGTGTCGCGGCCGAGGTTGTCGGAGCCCAGCAGGAAGCCATTCTCGTTGAAGCCCGAGAACTTGAGCCGCAGATTCTGGGCGTTGGGTGTATGGCCTGTAACGTGCTTGCTCACCAGCGGGGCGGCAATCGCAGTCAGAATCATCAGGAGCACGAAGAACAGGCCAACCATTGCCATCTTGTTGCCACGAAAACGACGCGAGGCCATGCCGAGGTAGGTTCGAGGTTTGCCTACCCCCTCCAACGAAGTGCGGTCTGCCGCTTTCGAAGAGTCAGCTGTTGTAGTGCCCGGCGCAGACGGAACCGATCCCACGTCTATCTCCTTTGTGCCAGTCGTCGTTTCGGCAGGCGAGTACGCCGCACTACTCCAGCCGGATACGCGGATCGAGCAGACCGTAGCAAACGTCGGCGATCAGATTGCCAAGGATGACCAGCGTCCCGACGAACAGGACAATACCCATGATCATCGGGTAGTCCTTACCGATCGCGGCGTTGTAGGCAAGTAGCCCCATCCCCGGCCAGTTGAACACCGTCTCGAGGATCAATGCGCCGCCGAACAGGTCGGGGATCGCAATGCCGAGCAGCGTCACCAGTGGCAGGACGGCATTGCGCAGGCCGTGGCGGAAGATAACCGCGCGGCTATGCAAGCCCTTGGCCGTGGCGGTGCGCATGTAGTCCTGGCTGAGCACCTCAAGCATCTGGGAGCGAATGTAGCGGGTCCATGCAGCGGTCTGAACGAAGGCCAGCGTAAACGCGGGCAGAATCAGGTGGTGGATCCGATCCCAGAACCCGCCGCCGCCGCGCAGATCGTAGGCGCCGCCGGCCGGGAACGCTGGCAACCCCCATTCGCGGAACTTCACGGCGAACACAATGATCAGCATGATGCCGAACCAGAACGTCGGCATCGAGAAGCCCGACACTGCGCCGGCAGTCGCTATCTTATCGAACGCCGAATTGCGTTTGACTGCCGAATAGACCCCGATCGGGATCGAGATGATCAGCGAGAGGAGTAGCGCCGAGCCCGTCAGCAGCAGCGTGTTCGGCAGCTTGTCCATGATCTGCTGGCGGACAGGCCGGTAGTTCTTCAACGAAAGACCGAGATCGCCCTGGACGACATTGCCGGCCCAGACGAAGTAGCGCTTATAGAGCGGGTCGTTCAGGCCCAGGCTCTGCTTGATCCGCGCGATGTCCTCGGGCCGCGCCCGCGGGTTGAACTCCAGCCCCGACACCGGGCTCCCCGGGACGAGGTTCGCGATCGCGAAGGTGATGACCGTGATGCCGATGATCAGTGGGATCGTCTGAATCAGCCGCCTGATGATGAATCGCCCCATCGGCCGGCCCTTTCCCAATACTACGGCGTCGGATGACGCGCACACCCATCCCCATACCCGACAGCTGCTGCCAGGGCGCCACGCCCTCGGATTTCGCCCTTGCGGCAGCCGCCCAGGGTCCAGCGCTAATGGTAAGTCAGAATCCATGTGACGCAACAGTCGTGCGTCTGAATCGGTTGGGACGGGCGAGCGCCCGTCCCAACACCAGCGACATGATAGAGGTTGCGCAGGAGACGGGCAACGCCCGCCCCCCACACAAGGGTCTGGTCGATTACTTCTTGTCGACCCACCAGTGGTTCACGTTCCAATAAGCGTTGATCCCGCTCGGGAACACGTTATGGAGCCGCTGGTTAACGCCCGTCGGCGACTGCGGGAAGTCGAGGATCGCAGCCGGCGCGTCGGCCAGCATCAGGTTCTGGAACTCGGTGTAGAGCTCGATGCGCTTGGCGCGATCCGGCTCCGACATAGCCTCGTTCAGGACCTTGTCGACCTCCTCGTTGCAGTACTTACCGAAGTTGAAGCCACCTTCGTAGGAGTTGCAGCCGAACATGATCGACTGGTCCGGCGTGGCGCTCCACGAGAAGCCGATCAGGAAGATATCGAAGTCGTGCGTCTCGGTGATGCGATCCACCAGCTCGGGGAACGGCTCGAGCTGCGGGGTCATCTTGACGCCGATCTCGTTCCAGTATGCCTGGGCAGCCACGAGGTATTGCTCGCGGACGTTGTTGCCCGCGTTGGTGTACATCGTGAACTCGAGCTTCTTGCCGTCCTTCGCGCGGACGCCGTCGGAGCCCTTGACCCAGCCGGCCTCATCGAGGAGCTGGTTCGCCTTGTCGACATCGTAGGGGTACTTCAGCTTGATGCCATCGGGGTTGTAGGCCCAGGACAGCGGCGGCATCGTGCCAACGGCCACCTGCGCGAAGCCGAACTGAATCTCCTCGACCATGGCGTCCCGGTCGAGAGCGTAAATCAGCGCCTGGCGGACGTTGACATCTTCGAAGACACCCTTGCGAGCAGGGTCCATGTTGTAACCGAAGAAGGTGAAGCTCAGCGCGTCAGCAGCGACGACATCAACGTTGCTGCCCTTGAACTCGCTGACCGAGGATCCCAGGAGACCCTGGAAGAAATCGATCTCGCCAGTCTTCAGCTGCTGGGCGCCGGTTGCGCGGTCCGGCACAACCTTCATGATGTACTCGTCGAGCGCGGCAGCCCCGTTCCAGTAGTCATCGTAGCGAACCGCGGTCGCGTGATCGCCGGACAGCCATTCCTTGAACTTGAACGGGCCGGTGCCGACAACACGCGTCGGATCCTGGCCAGTGGCGCCACCGTCCGTCTTGACACTGGCAGCCGGGGTGCTGCCCCAGATGTGATCCGCGACGATGGCGTATCCAGCAACATCAACCAGGAAGTCGACCAGCGGGTGGTTCAGCGTGAACGTGACGGTGTGGTCATCGACCACGTCGACGCTCTTGATCTTGCTCGTGAGATCCGAGGTGTAGCTCGATCCGGAGTCCGGGTTCATGTGCAGATCGTAGGTGGTCTTGACATCCTTGGCCGTGAACGGCTTGCCGTCCTGCCAGGTCACCCCGTCGCGTAGATAGATCGTCCAGACGTCCATCGTCTCGTTCGACTCCCAGGCCTCGGCGAGCAGGCCGACCGGCTCCAGGGTGAACGGGTTGACGGTGATCATGCTCTCGAAAATCAACGCCTCGAAGTTACTCGACGGGACGTCGTCAGTGACGATCGGCAGCACAGTCGAGATATCGGAGATGGCGCCCTCGATCAGGGTGCCGCCCTTGTTGTCGACCGGCTTGAGGGTCTGCCCGAACGTCAGATCGCCACCTTCGACCCGGCCAGCGCTGCCAGCGGGCGGGCTACTGACTGGCGAGCCAGTCGACGGGGTTTCGGCCGCCTTCGTCGGCTCGGCTCCGGTTGCAGTGCCGGTGGTTCCGGATTCGGTCGGGCTGGACGCCGCTGCCGGCTCAGTGGCAGTGGTTCCCTTGGTTGCCGTTGCCTCACTGCTGCCGCCGCAAGCCACGATCAGTGGCATAACGAGCGCAATGACCATGAGGAGCCCGGCATATCGCAGCCATCTGGGCATGAGTCGCAAATCACTCCTCCATCGAATGAAATACCGGATCGCGTGGCACACACCACGCGCACAGGACATCGCGTTCCACGATCGGAGCACGCGCGAGAGCACGGACGACTAGCGTCAGCGGTGATACTCGAGTGTTCGGCTTCGATCGGAAAACACGGACATCGCGACCCCCCTGCACACGGTCACGACGGGTTGGGGCGCGTCCAAAACCGGACATGACGCCCTGGTTTTGAGCGACAACCACCTCCTTTGTGCATCCAGCAGCCGCGCAACGCCGCGCGGCTCCTGATCGCTCGGCTGCCGTTCACCGTCCACGTCGCGCACGAGATGCGCGCGAACACGACAGCGAGGGCGGCGGCGCCGGTGATGAAGTCGGCCGACTCTCCTACCCCCACGGTGGAGAGCCCTGACTTACTATACGTGTCGCCGGGCGATCTGGCCGTCCCTGGTATCGGAACGCGCCGCTTTGGCGAACGCAACCACGCATAATGAGTACCATATAGAGCCACTGGTGACGACCCCACGAGACCAGAATCGTGTCGCACACCCCGCCCATAGACAATATCGGCGTAGAGATGACGTGCTCAGCCTGTCGGCGGCCCAATGACGCGACTGAGGAGCAACCCGCCACCAACCGGAGCCGTCACGCTCTGGAGACGCGCATCCGACGCGACGGCGGCGCGATACGCGGCGGTCTCTGCTGGATGGCTGGTCATGTTGTCGGCGACGATGACCGCGCCGGTCGTAACCAGCGGCAGGCAGGCGCGAAGATAGTCGACGTACTTCCCCTTGTCGGCATCGATGAAGACGAGGTCAAAGCCGGGGCCGAGAGTGGCCAGTGAAGCGAGCGCCGGCCCTTCGACAATGACGACGCGATCGGCAAGGCCGGCCCGAGCCAGATTGGCGCGAGCCAACGCGATCTTTGCTGCGTCACGTTCGAGCGTCACCAACGTGCCGCCAGTGGCAACCAGCGCGCGGGCGATCCAGATCGCTGAGTAGCCGTTGGATGTGCCAATCTCCAGCGCCCGACGAGCCCCGAGCAGGCCAGCCAGCCAGGCTAGCAGCGCTCCTCCCTCTCGCCCGACATTCCACATCCTGCCGGATCGTTGCCCCTCGACAATGAGATCGTCGAGCAGACGGTCGATGATGTCGTCCTGCATCCTGGGCCTCCATCTCGTGGCGCGGCGATCGCCCGCGACAATAGCATAGTGAGGAATGGACGGATAAGAGATCAGCGAAGATCAATCGGAATTCGAGCGGCGCGGGTGGAGAGATACAGAACGTCTGCGCCAATAACGCCGCCGGGGCGGGTATTCTACGAGCGCGAGGATTTCTCCC
>CALMXF010000390.1 GCA_937870985.1 uncultured Chloroflexota bacterium | reverse complement strand
CCGCAGAGTTGACCAGAGGAAGTCGGCCGCCCACATCGTTGCCCGACGACGGATCTCGTGCGGCACGGCAGTGATTTCATGGCGACGGCTCGTGATGCCACCCGGGTGCGCCAGCGCGATTCCTACCTGGCCGGTCGAGCGGTCGGCATCCGCGCCGGCGGCGAGCTGCACGACCACCGATATCCCGTACGCGACATCCAACTCGTTGGCTGACGCGCGAGCGCACCAGGCGGCGGTCCCCTGCACGTCCGGGTCGTCAGTTCGCTGAAGCGCGAGCGCGAAGCTGGTGGAACGAGCGCCTGCGATAACCTCGTCGGCGAGAATCGACTCTTCGACCAGGCTTGCTAATCTCCCGGCGTTGCCGGCTTCCCAGATTGCGATGTGCTCGCCACTCATCTGTATGGGTCGGAGGAGCGCGTCCGCGAGCTCGTCGCTGAGCTCACCGTAGATGAATGCATCGAGCTCCCCCCGGATTGATTCGATTGTCGCGGCGACTGCGCTCTCAGCTTCGTCACGATCGCTGGCCATTGCGGTAATCCGGATGTGGACACCATCGTCCTTCGCGTAGGTCGCGACCGTTGGATATCCGCGCCGAACGAGATCGATCAATCGCTGCTCGACAGCCGACTCGCCGATGCCGATTGTCTTGAGAGTCCGTGAGACGATTGCGGATTGATCGAGTCGATCGACGATGCGTGGCAGCGCCTGTTCTCGCCACATCCTGAACATCTCACGTGGCACGCCTGGCATCGAAACGATGACCTTGTCGTGCCGCCGCACGAACCAGCCTGGCGCCGTCCCCATCGGGTTGGCGAGAAACTCCGATGAGGGGATGCGCCACGCCTGTTTGACGTTCTGCTCCGGCATCGGCGCTCCACGCAGCGCGAAATAATCGCGGATCTGCCGCTCCGCATCCGGGTCGACCGCGACCTGCTCGTTTTGGACAGCGGAAACTGCCTCGCGGGTCAGATCGTCATCAGTCGGGCCGATGCCGCCCGTTGTAATGACGATGTCGGCGTCACCGAGTGCGCGATCCAACGCCGTAACGAGGCGGTCCAGTGAGTCTCCCACCTGGGCCACACCGATGAGCTCGATACCCAGCGCGTTCAGCTCCTGTGCGAGGAACGTCGCGTTCGTGTCGGTCAGGAAGCCCTGCATAAGCTCTGACCCGATCGACAGGACTACCGCCCGCATGTGCCACCCCTTGCTCCCACGACTCGACGCCGCCATTATCGCACGCATGGCGTCCTCGCCCGCTGGATTCGGGAACGTGGATAGGCTGTGATGGCGGAAGAGGTACCCTCGGAGGGATTCGAACCCCCAACCCCTGGTTCCGAAGACCAGTGCTCTGTCCATTGAGCTACGAGGGCGTGAACCCGCAGCGGATTGTACATGGTATCGCCACTGAAGGAGAAGTCGGGTTGATTCTTCGGGGTTGGGAGATCATCGGGCAAGGCGTCACCAGATATCATGAAGCCAGAAGATAGCGCGTTAACTTCCTTTGTTGCGTTAGGAGGGGCCATGACGACAACAACCGCCGTGAATGCGTTTCGCATCCCGTTGGATCACGAGTCCGACACATCCGGGCTTGCTGCCCTGGTTACCGAGGGGAAGCTTGACGCATCGGCCGTTATCGGTGTGACCGGCAAGGTGGAGGGCAACTGGCCGGGCGAGCAGACGCGAATCGCGGCGGACACGGCAGTGCGTCGATATCTCACCGGGGCCGGCGCGACTGCAGAGTCTGTCGCTCGTATTCCGATGATCTTCTCGAGTGGTGGCGTCGGCATCATGACACCTCATATCGTGGTGTATGCGCGAGTCCCCTGGAATGGCGTAATCGATAGCCAGCCCCGGCTTGTTGTTGGCTCAGGACGCACACAGCCACTCGATGCGCGCTGGCTTGGAAGCTCGCGAATGGTTTCCGAGTGCGCCAATGCCGTCAGAAGCGCAATGGAGGATGGCGACATGACGCGCGATGAGGCGCGGTTTGTGATCGCGAAGAGTCCGTCGCCATCCGAAGAACAGCTGGATGAGGCCGGTGTCTCGCCTGCCATACGGAGGGCGTTGCTTCCACTCGTGAGTGGCGCGACTGCCCTGGGGATTGGTGTTGCGCTCGGTGAGTTCGAGCTGCCAGATGAATCGCGGATTGGCGTTGACCAGTCGCTGTGGACCGGACGCGCGTCGTGTTCGGTTGGGCGGGAGCGCCCCTTCTCCCAGATGCTGGCCCTTGGCAATTCAACGCGCGCGGGTGGCACGCTGATGGTTGGCGCGAGCGTGATGCACGATGTTATCGATGTCACAGCACTCGACCGAGCGCTTGCTGACGCCGGCCTGGAAATTGGCGCCAGTGGAATCACTGACGAAATACTCCAGCGAATCGTCGCGGTCTATCTGAAGATCGGCGAGCCGGACGGCACGATCCGCGGCCGGCGGCAAGTGCAGGATGCCCGCAACAGTCGCTACGGCAGCGAACTGAAGGCCGCAGTTGGCGGAGCGTTCGCCGGACGCCTGGGAGACACCGCGCTCTACATCTCGTCGGCCGCGGTTCACCAGGGGCCGCCCAACGGCGGCACCGTCGCCGTGGTTGTCGATCATAGTTGATCGACGATGGCGACAAACGAAAACACCCTGCCTCCGGGCAGGGTGTTCGGCCTGAACAATCGCGTAGGGGGATCGTGTCGACGGAGTGATGACTGAGCGGGATGAAGGGGGGTGCCCCACGGGGCTCGAACCCGTAACCACTGGTTCCACAGACCAGTGCTCTGCCTATTGAGCTAGAGGCACCATGACGTTGGTGGCACTGACAATACCGGACTGTAAGCCGAGTTCTGTTTCTGACGGCCATCTATCTCAGCCGTAATGGCTGGACGCGAATCGCGTCTGCTCTCACCTCGGGCCTCGGCGAGCAACCTGGTAACGGCCCAGTCGGAGATTGCTGCGGGGAGGATTGCCCTTTTCACCCGCGAACGACTAGCGCCCGCGGTCTTGTTTCTGTTGCTCTCGCGCCGGCCTGAGCCAACGCGCCTGTCTGGACTGTCAACGCACACCGACATGCGTTTCCCCGACTTTCGCCGGGCACCCGCGCTCTGTGCAGCTCGGACTTTCCTCTGGCAATGCCAGCGACCGTCCGTCCGGTATCGTTCAGTTATTAAGGCACGATCCAGTTTCCTGGGTCATGATCGGTGGTGCCGAAGGGGAGATTTGAACTCCCACGCCCTTACGGGCACTACGCCCTGAACGTAGCGCGTCTGCCGGTTCCGCCACTTCGGCAAGTAACTCTCACGAGCGGGCGACAGTATATCATCACCCTGAAAATCGGCGCAATGTTCTGGATTTGAGAAAGCATCCGATCCAGAGTGTAAGGGCATCAGAGTGTTGACGCAGCTTCGATCGATGTTGATCGGTCGAGAACTTGACGTAACGTTATATAGCAAGCCCGGTTGTGAGCTTTGTCGGGAAGCGGAGCGGGTCATCGATCGTGTCTTTGGCAAGCGGCGTGTCAACGTCGTCAACATTCTCGACGATCGTGCGCTCGAAGATCTGTACGTGTTCCGCATTCCAGTCCTCGTCGTTGACGGGATCGAGGTCGCAGAAGGGTTGATCACCGGCGAGCAGGCACGCGGAGCAAGGCAAGCGGCGATTGGGGCGCGAGCAGGTCGATGAACAAGCAATCGCCACGTGGACGCCGTGGCTCACACGTCGCGTTCATCATTCTGGCGGTAGTGGTGGTGACGCTGATGATCGGTGGCACTCTGGTGGCAGTCCTGCCGCTCGGCGGCTCATCTGACTCTACGTCTTCAGCCGATCGTCCAGCCGTTCAGGTGACTCCTGGCGCGGAAATCGCCCGACTCCAAACGCAGGTTACGGAAGACCCGAGCGACTCTGCTGGGGTGGTGGTTCTCGCCGAGGTACTCGCCAACAGTGGACGACTGAGTGAATCCTACGTCTGGTACCAGAAGGCAACTGCTCTTCGGCCGGACGACGCCTCGTTGCGGCTGGCGTTTGGCCGCGCATTGCTGCGCGGCCAACAATGGTTCGATGCAGAGCTGCAGCTGACTATGGGCAACGACCTCGATGTATCGAGCGCCGCGATCGCATTTTCGCTCGGTCAGCTGGCCGACCAGCGGCCAGGCGGCGACCCGGCCACTGCAAGAGCCTGGTATCAGCAAGCCATCGATCGCGACCCGACGTCTCTATTCGCTCAGCAGGCACGGACGCGACTTGCCGAGCTTGGCGGCAGTCCCGCGACGCCATCAGTCATGACTGGCCCGTAAGGATGCGTCTACTCCACATCAACCATCGGTATGCCCCCTACAGCGGTGGATCGGAAGTAGTCATCCAGCGTATCTCCGAGGCGTTTGCCCGCGATGGCCATGACGTGACAGTCGTCACGTCTGACGCGTTTGACCTTGAATACTTCTGGGATCGCCGCCGGCGGAAGATCGATGCCCCACCGACGGAAGACCTCGGCGGGGTTCGCGTCATTCGGGTTCCAGTTCGACATCTCCCAGCTAGCCCGATCGTCTTCCAGGGTTCGCGGCGGCTGATGGGGGAGCTGTCGCGGGTTCTGCGCCCGGCCTGCCCGTTCGAGTATGTGTCTCGTATCCAGCCGTGGATTCCGGGGCTGCGAGATGCGATGCGATCAGCCGGCCAGGTGGATGTGGTGCTGGCGACGAACCTTGGGCTGGAGAGCCTCGCGGTCGTCGCCCACGAGCATGCCCGTAGAATCGGGGCGGCGTTCGCGCTGATGCCGTTTCTGCACCTCGGTCCTGACGATAGTTCGGTGGCCCGGCGCTACGTCACCATGCCGCACCAGCTGAAGCTGCTCCGAGACGCCGATGTCGTCATGACGATGACGGAGCGCGAGCGTGAGTTCATCACCGGCCTGGGTGTTCCTCCCGGCCGCGTCGTTGTCACTGGCGCGGGCGTGGACGTCGATGCGGTGACTGGTGGCGACGGAGTCGGATTTCGCAACCGCCATCAACTGGACGGCTTCGTAGTTGGATCGCTTGGGCCTCCATCGGCTGAGAAAGGCACGCCGGATCTTGTGCGAGCCATCGCCAGCTTGCGACGGGCCGGCCGCGACGTTAGCCTCGTAATCGCCGGCCCGCCGCTCTCGGGCTTCACGCGCTGGTTCGAGTCGCTGACGCCTGATGAGCGCGCTGGTGTCCGCATGCTTGGCTACATCGATACTGCCGAACGACGCGACTTGCTTGCCGCGATCGACACCTTTGCCCTGACCTCCCGTACGGAGTCCTTTGGTATCGTCTATCTTGAAGCTTGGGTGAATCGGAAGCCTGTTATTGCGGCGAGAGCCGGGGCTGTGCCAGAGCTCGTCCGCGATGGTGAGACTGGCCTGTTGGTCCCGTATGGCAATCCAGATGCTCTTGCCAGAACGATCGGGCTGTTGATGGACGACGAGGCTCTACGGCAGTCGCTTGGGGAACACGGACGGCAGCTCTCTGAGTCGCGATACACGTGGCCAGACGTGTTGCGGCGTGTCGAGCGCGGCTATCTGATCGCCACGGAGCGAATGCCACCATTGCCGGAGGGGGCAGAGTGACGACATTACGCCGGCCGTTGGAGGAGCAGATCGAAGCGATTCGCCATGCCATCGCCGAGCGGCACGGCGTCGAGTCAGGCGGGCGCGCGG
>CALMXF010000389.1 GCA_937870985.1 uncultured Chloroflexota bacterium | reverse complement strand
GGTGACCAGCACCCCCTCCGGGCCGGCCAGCGTCGCCAGCGCCTCCCAGCCGCCGGTCGGCTCGACCAGCTCGTGGCGGAGCTTCTCCCGCATCACCGGATCGCGCAGGTTGTCCATCAGCTTTCCGTCGGCCGCTGCCCAGTTCGGCAGCGACGATGCCAGCCCGGTCCCTCCGGCGATGTACGGGTACATGTCCGAGGTCACGTCCAGGCCTTCGGCGCGCGCCGCGTTGACCATCGCGATGGCCCGCGTCATCTTGTCCCAGTTGCGCCGGCCGCCGACCTTCAGGTGGTAGAGCTCCAGCGCGCAGCCGGTCTGGCGTGGCAGGTCGAGCGTCTTCTCCAGCTCCTCGAGGAACGTGTCCGCCTCCGAGCGCATGTGGGTGATATAGACGCCGCCGTATTCGGCGATCACCTCGCACATTGCGTACAGCTCGGCGTCGGTGGTGTAGGAGTTCGGCGGGTAGATCAGCGCCGTTGCGACGCCGAACGCGCCGTCCTCCATCGCTTCGCGGACGATCTGGCGGGTCTGCGCTATCTCCGCGGGCGTCAGGTCGCCCATCTCCCAGCCCTTGACGTACTCGCGCACCGTGCCGCCGCCGAGGAACGAGCCGAAGTTGACCGACGCGCCGCGGTTGCTGAGCCATTCGATCCAGTCGGCAAAGCGCGTCCAGCCGCGGATGACCTCGACCATTCCCTCTGGCGCGCGGTCGTAGCCACCGAGCGGCTTCTCGATCCGCCCACCGAACGGGGCCGGCGTCCAGCCCTCGCCCATGATCTCGGTCGTCACCCCCTGGGTGATCTTCGACAGCGACCGCGGGTCGCTGAACAGCGGGATCAGTGAGTGCGACTGGATGTCGATGAAGCCGGGACAGACGACATGCCCGCTGGCGTCGATCACCTCGCCGGCGCTCGCCGGGTCGATCCTGCCGGCCGGCGCGATTGCCGCGACCTTGCCGCCCGCGATCGCAACATCCCCGTAGAACCACGGGTTGCCCGACCCATCGATCACCCTGCCGCCACGAATCAGCGCATCGTACGTCGCCATCTGCCCACTCCTCCAACACTCTATCGACCAGTGGCAGTGTAAACGACCCGCCGCGACTTGCGGGTCAGGATGCTGACCTGGTCGAAGCGAATGACACCGAGATAGGCCACGGGCGCGATCCTTGTCCGTCGCTCGAGTCTGCGTCTCGTTGATTACCCACGAGATTGAGGTCGACGACGGGACATCCTTCGATCATGAGGGGGCTCATTGCGCCGGTTCAGCTGCCCCCGGCGATAACCCGTGCTGCGTGGTCGGACAGCGACAGCCCGTCCTGTTGGACAGGTTGACTGGCGGTCAACCCGTCACTACAATCGGCGACGAGTTCCGCGAACGTACGCGACCCATCGGCGCCCGAATCTTCGATGAGCCGCGTGACACACCTCACCGAAAGGGACGACACATGCCCGGAGTACGAGTCCTCGTCGGCACGCGCAAGGGGGCGTTCATCCTGACATCGGACGAGCGGCGGCAGGAGTGGGATGTGCAAGGCCCGCTCTTCGCCGGCTGGGAGATCTATCACCTGAAGGGGTCGCCACTGAACCCCGACCGCATCTACGCCTCGCAGTCCAGCGGCTGGTTTGGCCAGACGATCCAGCGCTCCGAGGACGGCGGCGCGACATGGGAGCCAGTCGGCAACGCCTTCCAGTATGTCGGCGATCCTGGCACGCACCAGTGGTACGACGGCACTCAGCACCCGTGGGAGTTCAACCGCGTCTGGCACCTCGAGCCGTCGCTCAGCGAGCCGGAGACGGTCTACGCCGGGGTCGAGGACGCCGCGCTGTTCAAGTCGACCGACGGTGGGCAGAGCTGGCAGGAGTTGGCCGGCCTGCGCGATGTCAAGGGCCACCTCTGGCAGCCGGGGGCGGGCGGCATGTGTCTGCACACGATCGTCCTCGACCCGGCCAATCCCGACCGCATCGTCGTCGCGATCTCGGCGGCCGGCGCGTTTCGCACCGATGACGGCGGCCAGACCTGGCGGTCGATCAACCAGGGCCTGCGCTCCGACTCCGAGCTGCCCGACCCGAACGCCGATGTTGGCCACTGCGTCCACTGCGTCGCGATGCACCCCACGCGGCCGGACGTCCTGTTCATGCAAAAGCACTGGGACGTGATGCGCAGCGACGACGCCGGCGAGTCGTGGCACGAGGTTAGCGGCAACCTCCCGAGCGACTTCGGCTTCCCGATCGCCGTCCACGCCCACGAGCCGGAGACGATCTACGTTGTTCCGATCAAGAGCGATTCCGAGCACTTCCCGCCGGAGGGCAAGCTGCGCGTCTATCGCAGTCGTAGCGGCGGTCACGAGTGGGAGGCGCTGACCGAGGGCCTTCCGCAACAGGATTGCTACGTCAACATCCTGCGCGACGCGATGGCGGTCGACCGGCTCGACTCATGCGGCGTCTATTTCGGTACGACAGGCGGCCAGGTCTACGCCTCGGCCGACTCTGGCGACACCTGGAACGCGATCGTCCGCGACCTGCCGGCCGTGACGTCGATCGAAGTGCAGACGCTGCCATGATCCGCGTCGAGCTGCCCTACCACCTGCGCAACCTGGCCCAGGTAGGCCGCGAGGTCGAGCTGGTTGTCGATGGCCCTGTTACCCAGCGGGCCATCCTCGACGCGCTCGAGGCGGACTACCCGATGCTGCGAGGAACAGTCCGTGACCACGCGACGCAGGCGCGCCGGCCGTTTCTGCGTTTCTTCGCCTGCTCCGAGGATCTCTCCCACGAGCCGCCCGACGCGCCACTGCCGGCAGCCGTCGCGTCCGGCCAGGAGCCGTTCTCGATCGCGCCCGACC
>CALMXF010000388.1 GCA_937870985.1 uncultured Chloroflexota bacterium | reverse complement strand
CGCAGCAGCGATTCCCCCATCGATGGGAGACTGATGTCAGCCAGCCGTTTCAGATAGTAGACATCTGGCACCCAGCCGTCGCGCCCGGCGATCGAGATGCCCTGTCGCCCGCGCAGGAGCAGCCAGGCCATGACCGCCGCGCCGATCACGCGCGAGATGTTCTGGGCCATCGCCGCGCCGTCCAGCCCGATGCCGGGGATCGGCCCGGCGCCGAAGATGAGCGGCAATGCGACGACGACGTTGATGACGTTGATCCCGGCTGTCACCAGCATCGGTGTCCGCGTGTCGCCAACCCCGCGCAAGGCGCCGCCGAGGATGAACATCAGCGCCATGAATACGTAGCCGGCCGACGAGATGCGCTGGAACCGGGCGCCAGCCTCGATGACGTTGGTCTCGGCGCCAAGCATTGCCAGCATCGGGTGGGCGAAGGCAAAGACAATAAAGGCAACGATGACGGCCAGGATCAGGCCGGCCGTCGTCGACTGCTTGGCGGCAACATTGATCCGACCATGCTCGCCAGCGCCATAGGCGTGGGCGACGATGACCGTGGTGCCCATCGAGAGCGCAAAGAATGCCGAAATGAACAGCATCTGCAATTGCTGCGATGCGCCGACGGCGGCGACGTCGGCCGAGCCGAGCCGACTCACCATCAGGATGGTGATCATGCCCAGGACGCTCTGAAGCAGATTCTCGAGAATCGCCGGCCACGCGATGCGCAGGACGTCACGCCGGATCTGCTTCTGATCGACCGGTAGCTCCGTTATAGGAAGAGTGCCGCCGGCCGCGCCGGCCGCCGCTGGACTGCGCCTGATCATCGTTGCATGTGTCTCCGCGCCCCAACGTACGATCGCGGAGCGCCCCCGGGGGAAATCGGCATACGGACAACCCGCTGAGGGTAGCAGCGGACGGTGTTACAGTCAAACATCGCCGCTCGCGTCGTTATTCCGATGCGATGGCAACAAGAGGTCAGATTATGTCATCTACGATGACCCACGCGACGATCACACACCCAGCCGCCTGACCCCAACCTGTACTTTCGGACAATCGCACATGGTCAATCCGTCCGGTTGCGCAATATCAACGGTTCAGTGAATGCGCGCGAAGAAATCGGTACGATTAGCGATGGCCATCCGGGGCTGGTTGGCGCGCGCGTGTCGCTGGGACGCGCCGGCCGCCCGGCTCACGCGATATTTCGCGCGGTCGATGCTGATCGCGCGTTGTGTATTCTGAAGGGATCAAGCCACCATGTCGACCACAACCGCTGGCACACCGACCATCAACGCCTCCCCGGCGGCAGCGGATACCCCGATCATCAGCGCGTCTGGCGTTGTCAAAACCTACAACACTGGCAAGGTAACCGTTCCGGCGCTGCGTGGCGTGGATCTGACAGTCAATCGCGGCGAGATGGTCGCGATCATGGGGCCGTCGGGGTGCGGGAAGACGACGTTGCTCAACTGCCTCTCGGGGCTGGATACGATCGACGAGGGCGAGATTCTCATCGCCGGAAAAGACCTGGCGCATCTACCCGACGATGCCCGCACCGACTTCCGGGCGCGCAACATGGGTTTCGTGTTCCAGTTCTACAATCTGCTGCCGGTCCTTTCGGCAGTCGAGAATGTCGAGCTGCCGCTACTGGTATCCGGCGTCAAGCCGAAAGAATCTCGCGAGCGGGCGCTGAAGATCCTGGATCGCGTCGGCCTGCGCGACTGGGCCAGCCATCGGCCGGCCGAACTCTCCGGCGGGCAGCGCCAGCGTGTGACAGTCGCCCGCGCGCTCGTCAACGAGCCGGCCATCGTCTGGGCCGACGAGCCGACCGGTGACCTCGATAGCGAAACCGCGGACGATGTCATGAATCTGATGATCGAGCTGAACAAGACCCAGCAGCAGACGTTCGTGATCGTCACCCACGATCCCCGCATCGGCGACATGACGCAGCGCATCATCCGCATGAGCGATGGACGCATTGTCAACGATGGGTTGTCAGGCGATCGCTAGGAGTCATTGACGGCTCTATACAATGACTCAGCAATACACCATGCCTGAAGGGAATACCTGTGGATAGTATCTTCGGTCTGTCGATGACGACAATCATGCTCGTTGTCGTCGCGATCATGGCGCTCTGCCTGCTGACGACAGTCGTCATCGCGCTCAGAAATCCGGTCATCTTCCGCATGGCGCTCCGCAACATCCCACGGCGCAAGGCGCAGACGATCCTGATCATGGTCGGGTTGATGCTGGCGACGTTGATCATTGCTGCGTCGCTGACGACCGGTGACTCGATCGATCATTCGATCACCAGCTCCGCCTACAAGGGGCTCGGCGAGGTCGACATTACCGTCGCCTATGTCGGTGGCACTGGCGGTGAAGGCACGATCTCGGTGAACAATGTGCCGATCGATGCCTCAATCGCCGACCAGCTCGACGCGAAGCTGAAGGCAAACGCCGACATCGACGGCATCATGCCGGTTCTGACCGAAACGGTGCCGATCCTCAATGTCGACAAGCGCCTGTCGCAGCCGGCCGTTGTCATGACCGGGCTCGACCCGGCCAGGGTCCCAAGCTTCGGTGGGATGAAGACGACCTCGGGCAAGGCGATCGACTTTGCCGCCGTGACTGCTGGTTCCGAGCCGCTGCCAGCCGCGGACGTGGCGCTGCTCCAGCAGTACGCCAGCCGGATTCCTGGCGGGCTGAAGATCGACCCGGCCTCGTTGCAGGTATTCCCGGTTGTCCTTTCGAATGACCTGGCGCAGGAGATCAATGCGACCGACGGCGATCTGTTGGTCTTCTTCTATAACAACCAGGCGCAGCCGGTGCGGGTTGCGGCGATTGCCAGCGGCTCGATCATGACCGGTTTCGCTGGCGGCGGCCAGCAGTCGTCCGGCATCCACGGCTTTGCGATGCCGTTGGCAGAAGTGCAACGGATCACGAACCTCGAAGGCAAGGCCCGGTACATCGCGATCTCGAATCGGGGTGGCGTTGAGGGCGGAATCGCGCTGACCGATGCGGTTGTCCCGGCAGTCAAGGAAGCGCTGGCCGGTATCCCGGGCGGCAGCGACCTGGGCGTCAATCCAATCAAGCAGGACGCGATCAAGGGCGCGGAGACGTTCGGCAACGTGTTCATGAGCCTGTTCATTGTTCTCGGCCTGTTCTCAGTTGCGGCGGGCGTGCTGCTGATCTTCCTGATCTTCATGATGCTGGCTGCCGAGCGTCGCTCGGAGATGGGCATGGCCAGGGCGGTCGGGATGAAGCGTCGTCACCTGATTCAGGGGTTCATTGCCGAGGGCACCGCCTACGATCTCGGCGCGGCGCTCCTCGGCGCGGCGGCCGGGGTTGGAGTTGCCTTCGCGATCGCCGGAATCATGGGTCGGCTGCTGGGCGATTTCATCTCGATCGCGCCGTATGCGACATGGCGCTCACTCGTGGTTGCCTATTCGCTCGGCGTGTCGGTGACGTTCGTGACGATCCTCTTTGCCTCGGTGCGTTCCAGCCGCCTCAACATTGTTGCCGCCATTCGTGACCTGCCAGAGGAGGCGCACGCCAGTCGCGACAAGCGGCCGGCCTGGAACTGGTGGTCGAAGCTGCCGCGTGTCGGCCCGTCGATCGGCATCTCTCTGATCAGCATCCTCTGGTTTCCGCTTGAGGTGATCTGGAACGTGCTGCTATCGCCCGTGAAGGCTGCGATCTGGCTGCTGCGGATGCTGGCGGTCCGCGTTGGCTGGGGGCCGGCCGCAGCGGTTGTCGGCGCGCTGCTGATGCTGAGCGGGATGAGCGCGAAGAGTATCTTCCAGTTCTCGAGTGGCCTGACCTTTGTCGCTCTGGGTCTTTCACTGTTCCTGAGCCGCTATCTTCCGAAACGCGCGGTGTACACCTTCTTCTCGGCGGCGATGCTGATCTTCTGGCTGCTGCCGCAGGGCTGGTCGGAGAAGATCCTGCCGAACCTCGGCACTGGCGGCATGGAGATGTTCTTCGTCTCGGGCTTGTCGATGGTCACTTTCGCCACCCTGATCATTATGTGGAATGCCGAGATGGCCGTCGGGGTTATCGGACTGTTCGGCCGGGTCTTCTCACGATGGATCCCGGCCGTGAAGACTGCGATCGCCTACCCTATTTCGGCGAAGGGGCGCACCGGGCTGACGATCGCGATGTTCTCGATGGTGATCTTCTCCCTGGTGACGCTGACGACGATCAACGCGAACTTCGTCCAGCTATTCTCGACGGACAAGGCGGGCGCGGGCTGGGACATTTCGGTGACGACCAGTCCTGCGAATCCGATCGCAGACCTGAAGGCCCAACTGGCCGGCAGCAAGGTGAACCTCGACGATATCCAGGCTGTTGGCCGGGTCAACGGCATCGCCTACGCGAACACCGAGATCCGTAACGTTGGGACGGACACCTGGAAGCACTGGCCGATCAGTGGCATGGATGACGCATACATGGCCGCGGCCGACATCCCGCTCGAGGCGCGGGCCGCCGGCTATGCCAGCGACGCAGATGTCTGGAAGGCGATCAAGGCCGGCGAGAAGGTTGCAATCATCGACGCGAACGCGCTTTCCACGCAGGGGTTTGGCGACCCGGAGGGGTTCCATGCGCCCGATGGTGTCAAGGTTGTCGACGGCTCGTTCCCGGCGTTCCAGGTCGAAATCGGAAGCAGCCGGAGTGACAAGACCGATACATGGACGATCATCGGGGTGATCGACAGCAAGGTGAGCATGCTGGCGGGCGTCTACACGTCGGATCAGGTGTTCAGCGGCCTGTTCGGCGGGTTCGACAGCTCGATGCTCTTCGTCCAGTTGACGCCAGCGGCGCGATCGCAGGCGGACACGATCGCGAAGGAGATAGAGTCGACGCTGCTGACCAGTGGCGTCCAGGCCGATGCGATTCAGAAGCTGCTGGAGGGCTTTGTCGCCGTCCAGACGGGTATCTTCAAGCTGCTGCAAGGCTTCATGGGACTCGGCCTCTTTGTCGGTATCGCTGCGTTGGGTGTGATCTCGTTCCGCTCGGTGGTCGAACGGCGGCAGCAGATCGGGATGCTGCGGGCGATCGGCTACCAGCGAAACATGGTGGCAGCGTCGTTCTTGCTGGAATCCCTGGTGATCGCGGGGTTAGGCGTGGTCAGCGGCACGGTGCTGGCCCTGATCCTGTCGTACAACCTGATGCATGCCGAGGATTTCACTTCGGGCCAGAGTATGGCCGGGTTCGTCGTTCCGTGGGGCACGGTGATCTTCTTCGTGGTGGCGTCGTTGGTCGCTGCGACGATCATGACCTGGATTCCGGCGCGCAAGGCGGCGTCGGTGCCGATCGCCGAGGCGCTTCGCTACGAGTAGCCGGCTTCACTCGCACCGACCTTACCTGACGATGGCGGCCCAACCGGGCCGCCATCGTTGTCTGGTTCGAAAATTGCAACGGGGGTCATCAGAAAGGAGGCCCCGAGATGGTGTGGTACCGAGACGGCTGGCCTGTTCCACGTGAAACATCGACGGTGAACCTGATCCTCCGGGTGCTCGGTCCCGAGCACACAGAGCGCGACTACGCCGCGTTGATGGAAGACCCCGGCGCGCTCAGAGACTGGAGCGCATCGGCGTGGCCCCCCGACGACTTCACAGCCGCGGAAAACGCCGCCGACCTGACGCGACATGAGGCGGAATGGGAGCGCCGCGAGGCGTTCGCCTACACGGTGCTGAGCGCCGACGAGTCTCGCTGCGAGGGTTGTGTCTACATCCGGCCATATGACAGCAGCCAGTGGCATCCGCGGATCGCCCCGACCAGCGCCGCGCCACAAGCGGACGAACATGCCGCCGTCGTCACCTGGTGGATGCGGCCGAGCGCGGTCGCTCAGAAGCTCGACGAGGAGCTGTTGGCTGGTCTCATGGGCTGGCTGAGGGCCGACTGGCGGTTCTCGGAGGTCTTCTTCCTGGTCAACCAGGAGCGCTCCCGAGACCTGCTGCTCCACCGCGAGGCGGGTCTGCATGAAATCGCGACCGCGCGGTCGGTTGACGGTTCGACGCGCTGGCATCTGTTCCGGCTGCAAGACGAAGGGGCTCCGGAACTGTAATCACGCCGATGTTCCACGTGAAACATCGGCGTGATGACGCTGGATCGAGCTAACGGCTGGTTCCGGGGATCGATCCGTGAATGTCGGCTGCGATTTCGTCGAGGGCGGCCATCGTCTCGCGGAAGACGCTCGTGGCGTACGTGACGCGCAGCGCGCCACACTCGGCGGCTGTGTCCAGCGATAGCGGCCCGCCACGGCGAACCGTCACGTTGATCACTCCCACTGCGTCGACCATCGCGCGAATCGCTGCCGGATCGCTGAGGGCGATCGGATAGATGCAGTCCGCCCCTGCTTCGCGATAGATTCGCGCTCGCCGCAGCCCGTCGGCAAGCTGCGTCTCTAGCGTCCCCTCGGACCGGATGAACACGTCGATTCGCGCGTTCAGCACCAGGTCGACGCCAAGAGCGCGCGCCTCGGCCTTCACCGCTGACAGTAGCTCCGCCTGCGTTTCGGCTGGGATCAGACCGGCGTCGCCGTGATGGTCCGATTCTTCGAGATTCATCCCAGCTACGCCGGCCTCGATCAGGCGTCGCGCGATCTCGGCTGGTGGCAGCTGGTAGCCCGCCTCGAAATCGACCGTGACTGGCGCGGACACAGCGCGGGCGATGCGCGCCGACGCAGCGAGCATCTCGTCGACCGGGGCTGCTTCGTGATCCGCGTAGCCGAGGGCGATCGCAACGCCCCCGCTCGTTGTCGCAATCGCGGGAAAGCCTGCCGCGACAATCCGCTGCGCGCTCGCCGCGTCCCATGCGTTCGGCATCACCAGCATCCCGGGGCCGGCATGCATGGCGCGAAACGCTTCGGTCTTTGCCGAGAGTTGTTCGATATCGGTCATTGCGTTGTCCAACCTGTTGTGCTGCCGGTCATCTCGACCTGGCGGCGTCGTGACTCAGATTCCTGTCTGGTGTCGAGAGGTAATCGCGACTGGACGATCCTCACTATCCCTCCCAGACGTAGGGCAGGTCGATGATCGTCCCCGGCTCGGAGATCGAAACCAGCGCATTGAGCCCGTCGTTGATGATCTGCCGTTGCAACGCCTCGTCCCGCCCCAGCGGATACCCGAAGGGAAAGCGCAGCGAGACGACTCTGGGCAGCTTGAGCTTGACCGCGATCTCACGGAAGAGTGTGACGGATACCGTCGAGATGCCGGCCTCTTCGATTGCCCGCTGAACCAGCCCCACGGACCGGTTGCAGCCCATTCAGGCAGGTGTCATGAAGACGGCGTCGACCCCGTCTTCCTTGAGGTGGCGTGCGACATCTTTCGCCGATGTCTCCGCCAGCGCCTCCAGATCCTTGATATAGCCGTAGAAGGAGTAGCAGCGTGGCCCGAGCTCGCCGATCACGCCCGCCTGCGCCAGCTCCCGAAATCGATCCGTCGGCAGCATGAAGTTGAAATCGCCGTCGACATGGGCGTGATCGTAGTGATTGTGGGTGACCATGAGGTCCGCGGCGGAAGCGTCCGACGGAACCTCCCGGTAGCTCCAGTCGTAGCCGTCGTTGTCGATATCGAACGGCTTCTGTTGCTTGAGGTGAACCCCACCGGTCGTCACCAGCGCCACTCGGCACTCGCTCAACGGCTTGGTCAGAGGCGTCCAGGGAATAGTCTCCATCGCGGGGGTAACCTCTACACCCCGCGGAAAGCGTTCGCCAGGATCAAGATACGCCGCCACATTCCACCAGTCTTCCCTTGCTCCGAGCGTATCCGTCCAGCCGCCGGATTCATCCGGCGTTGCGGAGCTCGTGAGCCAAACACGACGCCATGAGGCGCGGTCATCCGGCCCGGGCGCCACCTGCGTCAGCAATGGGGAGACTGCCAAACGACGGTGAGCCAGTTACCGCCAATCTATCCCCACGTTTTTCCGCCGTCAACAATGACTGGAAGGCGAGCAGCGCACAAAGCGGGTACGTGACATAACGATGAGGCTCATTGTCGGATGAGAACGAGGTGAGCGCCACATGTCGATCAAGAGATCAAGCAGAAATATCGATCGGAAAGTCACTAGCAATCGAATTCGTCGATAGTATGATCGGCCGGACCTATTCAGGCCGGAACGCGCCGTAGACGGCGTGGCCGGCGTAGGCCCAGAAGACATCGGCGGCGACGTAGCCGGCCTCGCGAAACCAGTCGAGCTGGTCCGCGATGGGTGAGGGGGTATCGATCGGGTCCGGATGATCGAAGATGTTCCAGTCGTCGCCGTCGAACAGCTCCCAGGCGTCGAGCGTGCCGGTCAGCTCCAGCGACTGGCTGCGCACTTCGTCGTCCCACTCCCGCGCGGCCAGTCGCAGCGCCGCCGGGCTGGCCGGCTGGAAGAGATCAGCAATCAACACCCCGCCGCCCGGTTTGAGCGCCGGCAGGAGTCGCCGGTAGAGCGCGCGCTTGCCGGCGGCGTCCCGGTGGTGAATGGCCAGGCTACTGACGACGCAACGGACTGGCGCAGGAAGCGCGTCGATCCAGCCCTCATCCTCCAGCCGGAACTGCCGGAGCTCGTAGCGGCCGGCGTACTCCGCGAGATTGCGCTCCGCCTCGGCGAGCATCGTGTCGCTGCCGTCGAGAAGGAGTGCGTGGGCGCGTGGGTATCGGGCGAGGATTGCCTTGCTCAGCCAGCCAACGCCAGCGGCGATATCGACGACGGTGAGCTCGGCGTCCGGCTTGCCGGGGACAAGCGCAACGATCGTTCGCTCGATCTCGTCGCGCCGGGGGATCATCACCCTGCCAACGTCGATGAATGTCGCTGAATCGCTCTCCTGCCAACTGGCCGACGGGGCCGGCCGATCGCTGGACATGCGGACTCCGATCGCCGGGACTTCCCGGTCCTAGCCAGCTGTGTTTGCGTCGATGCCGTGCAGCAGGAAGTCGAGGACACTATCGGTCGCTTCTTCGGGGCTGATAGTCGCGCGCGCAAGTGGGACGCGATAGGCGCCGAGCAGCGCCAGCGTCATCCGGGCAGCGCTGATTGGATCGAGGGCGCGGAAGACTCCCTCGTGAATACCCTCGCGAATGATCCGCACCAGCAGGTCGCGGACCGGTGCGAAGCAGGCTGCGAAATCCGGGTAACGGTCGGGGCTGGCGATGCCAGCCAGATCCTGGCCCGCTCCGGCATTCGTGGCGAAATATCGCGCCTGGTGATCGACCAGCACACGTAGCCGCGCCCGCGCGCCGACCGCCTCATCGACCGCTGCAGTCGCCCCGTCCATGAAACGCCCGACCTCGCGGGTGAGGTAGGCGAGGAGCAGGTGCTCCTTGTCGGGGAAATAGCCGTAGACGGTGTTGCGGACAACGCCGGCCCGTTCAGCGACGAGGGTCAGCGTAATGTCGCTGTAACCGCGCTCGTCGAGGAGCCCGCCCCAGGCGTCCAGAAGCGCCGTCTCGGTGCGATGTCGATGCTTGGCGATGGTTGCTTCACTGATCCGTGGCATACAGGAAGTATAGCATATGGACGAAACGTCTTGACAAGTCGACGCAATGTCGTGAAAATAGGAGAGACCTGATCCTCACGAAGGGGGCAGCAGGCGAAGAGGCGACGTACGATTCACGTACAGAAGGGCGCACCCGTGCTCCATGCGATAACCGATGCCGCCAGCTCCCGACGGGGAAAGTGGATCTTCCTGGTGGCCTGGATTCTCCTCTCCGCGTTGATCATCCCACTTGCCCCAACGCTATCGAGCATCTCGACAAACGACCAGCTCCAGTTTCTGCCGTCCAGCGCTGAATCGACGCAGGCCGCGAAGCTCGTTCGAGAGCTCTATCCGAGCGCGAACACGCCAGCGATCATTGTGTTCCACAACCAGGCCGGCCTCTCCGATGCCGACATGCAGTCGGCGCAGACGGTCTACAACGCCGTCGCGGCGATGGCGAAAGAGCCTGGCAGCAACGTTGCGGGTGTCGTCTCGATTTTCAACATGCCACAGGCGCGTGGCCAGCTCGTCTCGGCTGATGGCGCGACGATGATGATGATCGTGCCGATCAGCGGATCGCCGACCGATCCGGCGTTCGAGCAGCGGATCACGTCGATCCGTGAGGCAACGGCGGGTGTGACTGGCGATGTGCAGGTGAAGGTCAGCGGGCCGGCCGGCCTGCTGGCTGATCTCGTCGCCGTCTTCAGCAACGTCGATGTGTTTCTGATTCTCGTCACGGCGAGCCTGGTTCTGGTTCTGTTGATCCTGATCTACCGCTCTCCGATTATCGCCGTCGTGCCGCTGCTGATCGTCGCGCTCGTGCTCCAGCTCGCCGGCGGGCTGGCGGCGCTCCTCCTGCGCGCGCTGAGCTTCCCCGTCGATGCTCAGGCGAGTGGGATCATGACCGTGATCCTCTTCGGGGCCGGGACGGACTACTATCTGTTCATCGCATCCCGCTACCGGGAAGAGCTGCGCCGTCACGAGGACAAGCATCAGGCGATGCGCGCGGCGATGCGCGGCGTCAGCGAGGCGATCCTTTCGGCCGGCGCGACGCTCATGCTGGCGTCGTTGTTGTTGCTCTTCGCCGCCTTCGGCAGCTTCCGCTCGCTTGGCCCGGTCGTTGCGGTCGCGATCGCCACGATGATGCTGGCGGCGATCACGTTTATCCCCGCTGTCCTCACTATCGTTGGCCGCACCGGCTTCTGGCCATTTCGTCCAGAGTACACGCCCGGGGCAGCCGGGGAGCAGACGAGCCGCATCTGGTCCCGCGTCGGCCATCTCGTTCTCCGGCGTCCTGCCGTCGTTCTCGCCTCGACAGTGCTGGTGCTGTTGGTGATGGCCAGCGGTGTTATGCGATTTGTCCCCAGCTATGACACGCTCGAGAGCCTGCCTCCCTCTGTCGAGTCGGTTCAGGGGTTCCAGCTGCTGCGCGCCGGCTTCCCGGCCGGTGATCTTGCGCCGACCGACGTCTACGTTCGATTCCCGGCTGGTCAGTCGGCCTTCGACCCGGCAAACATGGCCACGCTGCAGGCTGTTGGTGTCGCCCTGTCCGGCCTGGATCATGTCGTCCAGGTCAGCGGGCCGATGGCTCCCGTCGGGATCGGCAAGGGTCCTGGACAGGATGATGTCCTGAAGGCGTACCAGAGTGTGCCGGCCCCATTGCGCGAGCAGATCCAGCAGGGGCGAGCATCGGGGCAGGGAGGGCCGCCGGCCGGGGTCGACCAATCGTCCCCCGAGGCGCAGTCGATCGGCCTCTACACCCAGGCGCTGCAATTCGTGTCGACCGACGCCTCGGTCGCGCGGATCGAGGTCGTCCTCGACGAAAACCCGTATGGCACACCCGCGATGGATCTGATTCCGTCGATCCGCGCGACGGCAACAAGCGCCGCCACCGCGAGCGGGCCGGCAGGGACGACGGTCCTGGTCGGCGCCGACACGGCACAGAACGCCGACGCCCGGACTGCGACGACGCGCGACGAGCTGCTGGTGCTGCCAGCGATCCTGTTGGCGATCATGCTTGTTCTCGGCCTGTTGCTGCGTTCGATCGTCGCCCCGCTCTATCTGGGCGCGACGATCCTGCTGACCTACTTCGCCGCGCTCGGCCTGTCGACCCTCGTCTTCCGCTACGTGTTCGGTCATGAGAGTGTTGGCGCAACGGTTCCGTTCTACCTGTTCGTCTTTCTGAATGGTCTGGGGGTCGATTACAGCATCTATCTGATGTCGCGCATTCGCGAAGAATCCGAGCGAATGCCCCTCTCGCTGGCGACCGAGCACGCGCTCGAGCGGACTGGCGGGGTGATCACCTCGGCCGGAATCATCCTGGCCGGCACCTTCGCTGCTCTGATGACGCTCCCGATGCGTGACCTCTTCCAGCTTGGCTTCGCCGTCGCGGTCGGCGTCCTTCTCGACACGTTCGTGACCCGCTCGCTGCTGGTGCCAGCATTGGTCGAGCTATTGGGGAAGTGGAACTGGTGGCCAAATCGCGCACGGATGGACGCGACGACCGAGGCCGACCAGCGCCCGGCGGCAGGGGCGGCACAGGCAGTTGATGGCATAACGGCTGCATGATTCGGATGTGTTGCCGCACAGCCATTCAGGGCTCGGCGTTGGGAGGGCTTTCATGAGTATCATCGGCTGGATCATCATTGGCGCGCTGGCCGGCTGGATCGCCAGCAAGATCGCGGGACGCGATGCGAGCATGAACTGGCTGGAGAACATCGTCGTCGGCATTGTCGGCGCGTTGGTTGGCGGGTTCATCTGGGGATTGCTCAGCGGCGACAACTACACGTCGTCGTTCAGTCTCGGCACGCTCCTGGTCGCGATCCTCGGCGCGGTCGTTGTTCTCTTCGCGTGGGGCGCCATCCGCGGCAAGGCGTAACGACCCAGTCGCCGGTCGCGGCAGCACCGGCCCCGTTGAGCTCGTCTCGCGGGGCCGGCTTCGTGTCTATCGCGGCAGACGCGATTGCGCCAAGCGACTGGTCGTGACGTTCGGCAACCGTTAACGTTATGGAGTCAGGACGATGATGTTCCTGCCGGCTGGATGGAGAGTGAGACCATGGACAAACGTCGCCGACGTCGCGCTCCCGGGAGCGTTGCTCTGCTGATCGGCATGCTGGTCATTCTCGGCAGCCTTCTTGCTGCCTGCGGATCGGGCAGCAGTAATGCGACTTCCACGAGCCAGCCTGCCGCGACGAGCACGGCAGCGGCCGCGACGACGCCAACGG
>CALMXF010000387.1 GCA_937870985.1 uncultured Chloroflexota bacterium | reverse complement strand
TGGCCTGATGCGTCACCCGGCCTCAGCGTCAGAACCATCGTCACCGATCGCAAGGTCGGACGCATACCGACGCGCTCGTACAGGCGGTGAGCCCCGGTCGGGCTCTCGGAATCGACAGCCAGGCTGACGCGCCGTCTCCCACGTTGATAGAAGTCGTTGAACGACCAGCCCAGTAGCGCCGACGCGATGCCCTTTCGACGCCACGCGCGACGCACTGCGACATAACGAATCTGGCTGCAATCGGGATCGCCGGGTCGCTCCATACGGCCGAGGGCATAGCCGATGATCTCGTCGCTCGTGTCGTCGATAGCCAGAAACCAGAGTGACGGGTCGAACCCTGGCTCGGCGGAGACGAAGTAATAGCGAAACTGCTCGTCGCTCAGTCCGACGAAGCCGAACTCGTCCTGCTGGGCATCTTCCCAGGCGGCGTGGATCGCGTCGATCTCGTCCGCACGAGCCGTCCGAATGCTGACGCCGGCCGGCGGATCGGGACGTTTCGGTGGCGCCTCGAACGTGATCTCCATCCGGTCCCAATAGCGCGTCGTGACGTAGCCACGCCGGAGCAGCCGCTCCAGATGGACGGTATTTTCTGCCCAGACACTCGTCTCTAGCGTTATTGCTGACCCGGTTGGCGCGTTTTCGATCGACTCCTGCGCCCGATTTTCGACCCATCTCAGCAGCGCCTCCTCGATGCCGCGGTCACCCCAGGACGGATCGATCACCAGGTCGTATTCGTTCTGATCGAACGGCTCGTACTCCGAATAATCTATCCAGGCGAGGACTGCCCCATCGCCATCAGTGACGAGCAGGCTGTCCCGGCTGAGGTCGCGCGTTGGCTCCTGCCACCATGTCAGCGTGCGGTCGACGGACGCGTCGTCGACCCCGACAAGATGACGTGACTGTCGGTTCGCTATCTCGGTGGCCGCCTCGGCGTCCGCCAACACAGGTGGGCGGGCGGAAAGGCCGGCGGGCAGGGACGACCGTAGTTGGGCTACCGAATCCATGCAAAGAACCCCCGAAGACTCATCTCGCTCATCGTGTCTGGTAGGCGGGCGGCCAGTGTGACACGAGCCGTTGTGTGACATCGCATCGCGGGTTCGACTGTCCCCCTTCGATCCGCAGCCTCTGCGCCTGCAGCGTCTCTGGAGTGTCGTGGCAGCCGCGTCGAGGCCACTCCAAGACGCCCGAGTCAGGCGTCACCGACGTCAAATTCTGCCGGCTGCCGCGGCTATTCGCGCCGCACAACTGGACAGGTTGTACCGGTCCGGTGGGACAGTGAGGCGGGGCCGGTGGCGACGTGGCAATTCACCCGCCCGTCAATCGCGGGGTGGTGCCGGCCAGCAGCCTCAAGACCGTGGTGGTCGCAACAGGGCGGGTCTGCGAGCGGGCTACGCTCCGCGGTTGCCGATTCTGTCGTCGCGAGACTAGCCGGCGTGAAGCGCGAGTCCGCGTGAGTGATGGCCGGCAGACGGGCGACACCTGCCGGCACTCGGCGGCTAGCCCCAGACCTGCTCGAAGACGCGCAAGTAGTTTTCGCCGAGGATCTTGCGGACATCGTCGTCCGAATACCCGCGCGCTTGCAGGCGGTCGATGAAGTTCGTGACTTGAGGGTAGTTCCACCAACCGTCGAGCGCGCGCATCGGGGAGCGGACGTTCGCGGTGATCAGGCTGCTGTAGCGGCCGGCGACATCCGCGTAGTCGGGCTCGCCCCAGGGATCGTGCCAATGGTCGGGGTAGGTGCCCAGCGACATGTCAGTGCCGACGCCGATGTGATCGGTGTTTCCAATCAGGTTGGCGAGGTAATCGACATGGTCGATGAAGTCATCCACCGTCGGCCAGTGGCTCGTGTCGGGCTTCATTACGAGTGGTCCCCACGGCGCCAGCCCGACGACTCCGCCGGTCGCGACGCAGGCAGTGATCTGATCGTCGTCGATGTTGCGCGGATTTGGCACGACCCCGTTGGGGTTGGAGTGTGAGAAGACGACTGGCTTCGTCGAGCGTTCGAGGATGTCCAGCGAAGCGCGTTTGCCGATGTGCGTGCAATCCAGCAGCACGCCGACGCGGTTGCACTCGTCAACCACGAGCTGGCCGAAGCCGGTCAGCCCGCTATTCGTCCGATCGAGCGTGCCATCGCAGATCAGATTGGTCGAGTTGTAGGCTGGGAGCATCATTCGCAGACCGAGCTTCCAGAACGCCTCGACGCGGTGCAGCTTGTTGCCGATGAAGTCGCCGCCCTGGGCAGCGAGGACAAACGCCGCCCGTCCGTCCGCCTTGGCTTGCCGGATGTCGCCGGCCGTCTCGGCGATCGTGATGTTCGGATTGCGCCGGGCGACGAGATGCCAGAACATGGCCTGTTCCATCGCCTGCTCGGCCGATGCATGCGGATCCCAGACAGTCAACATGTACGCGGTGACGCCGTGGAGGTGGGCGTTGGGGAAGTCGGCGTCGGGCCAGACCTGCATGCACGAGTCGATGAAGATGTATGGCTGCTCCTCTTTCAGCAGCGGATGAAAGCCCTTGTTCGCTTGCTCGATCTGTTCGGGTGTCAATACCATTGTCGCGCTACTCCTTCAACTCGCTATAGTCCCACCGGTAGCATGGGAGCTTGTCGCGGCAGAATACCAGAGGATCGAGATACCGTAGCCTCCCGGCTTCACGATGGGGGATGAGTGGATTCGACGCTGCTCCTTGCGATGATCGTCGTGGCATTCTCGGGAGCTATCTTCGGGACGACCGGCTTCGGCTTTGCGCTGGTCAGCGTCCCACCGCTGCTGCTGCTGTACGAGCCGAGCACGATCGTCGCGCTGACGTTTGGTATCTCGCTGGCGACGAGCTGGCTGGTTGTCGTCAGTGGCCGGCGCGAGCTTCAGGGTCGTCTTGTTCTCGCGCTGCTTCCCGGCGCGCTAGTGGGGATGGTCGCCGGAGCGCGGATCCTGGCGCTCGTCGATCCCGTCGTGGTGAAGATCGCGGCGGGCGCGATCGTCTGTATCTATTCGGTGAGCCTGCTTGCTGGCTTTCAGCCGTCTGGCGGACGGCGCTGGTGGATCGTGACGCTTGCCGGCCTGGCCAGCGGTTCGCTGGCGACTTCGACCGGGCTCTCTGGCCCCCCGATCGTCATGCTCTTCGCGGCCCGTGGCCTGACGAAAGACGCATTTCGCGCGACGATCTCAGCCTACTTCGTGCTGATCTCGGTTGCCGGACTCCCTATTCTGATCGGGAGCGGCGCGCTGAGTCGCGGCGACATGCGGATAGCAGTGTCGCTCGTCCCGGCCGCAATAGTGGGAACAGTGGTCGGCAACCGGATTTCACGACATCTCACCGCGCATGGATTTCGGCGGTTGACGCTCGCGCTGCTGTTGGCGACCGGGGTGATGGGGGTCGCGACAGCAGTCCTCGCGCTTGTCTGACGGCCTAGTGGCCCGAGAAGATGTCGAGCCAGCGTCGCCAGTTCGGCTCGTCGGTCCTCTTTGTGGGCGCCATTGACTGTTGCACGGCCGGCGGTGGTGGATTCTGCCAGTGAATCAGCAGGACGGTCTCGTCAGGGTTGGCGAGGTTCAGGTCGCGGCGGGCTCGCGCTTCCACATAGGCGGTGTAACTATCGTTCGAATACGAGTCGAGCTCGGCCTGCAGCGACTGGTTGCCGCGCTCAATCTTCGCAATCGCGGTGCTGAGGCTTGATGCCTCGGCCTGAAGCTGGCGCGCCCGCCATGCTTGCTCGCCGAATGCGACCATGAAGTAGACGCCGACGAAGAGGACGAGCAGGATCGCCAGGCGGTTGCGTTGCTGATCGAACAGCTCGCTGAGGGAGTTGGCCCGTGTGGTCATCGCGGGTCGCCGGTAACCGGCGCGATCGAGTCCGGCATCGTTGGCCACTGGGTCGCCTGCTCGTAGGCATACGCCACGCGTAGCGTCTCGGGCTCGCCGAACGCCCGGCCAAGCACCTGCAGCGACACTGGCATCCCGTCGGAGAATCCACAGGGTATGGCGATGCCGGGCAGGCCGGCCATATTCGCCGGGATCGTAAAGATGTCCGACAGATACATCTGAATCGGGTCGTCAGCGCGCTCGCCGATGCGAAAGGCGACGGTCGGTGACGTCGGCGCAAGGATGACATCGACATCCTCGAACGCCCGGTCGTAGTCGCGCTTGATGAGCGTCCTGACCTTCTGCGCCTTGACGTAGTAAGCGTCGTAATAGCCCGACGCAAGCGCGTAGGTGCCGAGCATGATCCGGCGTTTGACCTCTGGCCCGAATCCCTCGCCCCGGGTTCGTAGGTAGGAGTCGATGACGCTCCCACCATCGACCGAAAAGCCGTACTTGATCCCATCGAGTCGAGCCAGGTTGGCGCTGGCCTCGGCCGGCGCGGTGATGTAATACGTGGGCAGGGCGTATTTCGAGAAGGGAAGCGACACCGGCACGAGCTGGGCGCCGAGTCGCTCGAACTCGGCATAGGCCGCCTCGCAGGCCGCGGCTACCCCGGGGTCCATACCGTCGACATCGCTGAATTCCCGGGCGATCCCGATCTTCATCCCGCGGATATCGCCGGTCAACGACGCGCGATAGTCGGGAACCTCGATCTGCGCCGACGTGGAGTCACGTGAGTCGTGGCCGGCAATGGCGCCGAGGACAATGGCCGCGTCCTCGGTAGTCCGGGTGAATGGGCCGATCTGGTCGAGTGACGAGGCGAACGCCATCAGTCCCCAGCGTGAGACGCGGCCGTAGGTTGGCTTCAACCCCACGACACCACAGAAGCCGGCTGGCTGGCGGATACTGCCCCCCGTGTCGGAGCCGAGCGCTGCCATCGCTTCGCCGGCCGCCACCGACGCGGCGGAGCCGCCGCTGGACCCGCCCGGCACACGTTCGGGATCCCACGGATTGTGTGTCGTGAAGAACGCCGAGCTTTCGGTCGACGAGCCCATCGCGAACTCATCGGTGTTCAGCTTGCCGACGAAGACCGCGCCCTGCGCGCGCATGCGCTCGACGACAGTCGCATCGAATGGGGGGCGGTAGCCATCGAGCATCTTCGACGCGGCAGTCGTTGGCGCATCGGTTGTGCAGAGGATGTCCTTTAGCCCGATCGGGATGCCGGTCAGTGGCTGTGATTCGCCCCGAGCGATTGCGGCGTCGGCGTTGGCTGCCATCGCGCGCGCCTGTTCGAACATCGGGGTGATGAACGCGCGGATCGTCGGCTCGACCTGCTCGGCGCGCGATATGTGCGCCTCAGCAAGCTCGGTCGCGGTGATCTCGCGCGAATCGAGCATTCGCCGCGCGTCGGCGATCGTCAATCTCGTCAGCTCTGTCATGGCAGGCTCCACTTGCGGCTATCGGGCGAGGCCGCTGTACGGCCGGCCGGCATCAAGATTCAGGACTGATCCAGGACAGCATTGACCTTCAGGTATCCATCCTCGGATCGCGGCGCGTTGGCCAGAACGACGTCGCGTGGCAGTGACGGCTGGACGATGTCGTCGCGCATCACGTTCTGCATCTGGATGACCTGCGCAGTCGGCGGGATATCGTCGGTGTCGACATCTTCCAGAGAGGCAATATGCTCAAGGATGCTGGAGAGCTGCTCGCGCATGCGCTCGATCTCGTCCTCGCTGAGGCCGATTCGAGCGAGAGCGGCGATGTGCTCGACGGTATCGCGGTCAAGTTTCACGCGCTGTCCTCCCGCGCCCGGGTATGCCGGACGCCGTGACCTGGTGTCGTCTGATCCATATCGTGGCGAGTGTAACAACGCTAGCAGATGCCTACCACTCATCGTTAGCCAGAATAGCCCGCTCGACTCCGGGAATGATCTCGATAGCGTCACCAGCAACCCGATGAATGCCGGTGCCCCGAGCGACGGCGCGGGTGTTATACAATGGGTCCTGGGCCATCTGATCCAGCGGACGATGATCCACCACGGCTCCTTCTACCGAACAGCCGATTGTACCCGCCGAATCGATGATCTGGCAGTAGTTTGCACATCCGCTTGCACAACGCGCGCTGGTGGCTCGGCGCTGCCCTTGTGGCCGTATTGCTCTTCGCGAGCTGTCGCGGTGACGCCAACCCGACGCCGACGCCGCCAGCGCCGTGGTCGACAGCGCCAGCGCCGACTGTGCCGCCAGCGCCGGTCATGACTCCGACGCCGACTGTCACCTCGGCAATGAGCGCGCTCCTTCTTCCCGGCCCAACGATGCCGAATCTTGGCCAGTTCTTCTTTCTGAATCAGAGCGATCTCTGGCAGGCTCAGTCGGGAGGACGCATCGTCCACGTCACCCGCAATCTCGTGCTGGGTCCGTGGGTCATGGCGCCCGACGGCACCCGGGCTATGACGGTGATCTACAGTAAGCGCGGCGAGGTCACGACAGAGGAAGTCCGGATTGTTCGCGGAGATGGCATCCTGAGCGTCCCGCTCTACGGACCCGCCCCGACTGCCGGGCCGGATGCCGCGTCGCCAATCGTCGCGCTCAGCTGGTCGTGGGATCAGACGAAGCTGGCGGTGGCATTCGCCGACGGTTCGATCGGTGTCCTTCAGGTTCCAGCGGATGAGGATCAGTATCCGGTTGCGGTCGAGCGGATTGTTCGCGCCGGAGCCGACCCGGCCGGCCGTGCGATAGCGTGGGCTCCGGGTGGCAGCGGCGTCGCCTTCCTCACTGCCGCGGGTGACGCGCGAGGGATGTTCATCGCGCCGCTGGGGGCGCCCGCGGAGATCATCATTGGCGACATCCCGATACAAGCGTTCACATGGCTGCCGGGTCGTGGGCGGATCGCGTTTGTCCA
>CALMXF010000386.1 GCA_937870985.1 uncultured Chloroflexota bacterium | reverse complement strand
ATGACAGGCAAGCGGGTCGCCACTGCCCAGCAGCGCTCCTACAGCAGCTCGCCGACCGACTTGGCCTCGACGAAGGCCAGCAGATAGTCCGGGCTGCCGCCCTTCGTGTTCGTCCCGCTCAGCTTCATCCCGCCGAACGGGTGAACCCCCATCATTGCCCCGGTGGACTTGCGGTTCAGATACAGGTTGCCGACCTCGAACTCCTCGCGCGCCTTCTCCAGCACGGCCCGATCGCGGGCATAGACCGAGCCGGTCAAGCCGTATTCGGAGTCGTTGGCAATGTCCAGCGCGTCGTCGAAATCCCGCGCCTTCACCAGCGCGAGCACCGGGCCGAAGATTTCCTCGCAGGCGATTCGGGCATCTCGCGGGACGTCGGCGAAGATCGTCGGCTCAACGTAGTAGCCCTCTTCTGCCGCCGGCTCGCCGCCGAGGACCAGCCGGCTCTCGCCCTTGCCGATCTCGATGTACTTCAGGATCTGATCGTACTGCTTCTTGTCGACGACAGCGCCCATCGACGCCTCGCCATCGACACCAGGGCCGACAGAAACCGCCGCCTCGGCGCGCTTGACGACCTTGTCCACCAGCGAATCGTAGACATCCTGGTGAATGATCGCCCGCGAGCAGGCCGAGCACTTCTGGCCGCTGAAGCCGAACGCCGAGGTGACAATTCCCTCGGCCGCCGCATCGAGGTCCGCGTCGTTGTTGACGATGATCGCGTCCTTGCCGCCCATCTCGGCTGTCACCCGCTTAAGCCAGCGCTGGCCCGGCTGGAGCTTCGCCGCCCGCTCGTAGATCCGCACACCAACGTCCTTCGAGCCGGTGAAGGCAACGAACCGCGTCTTCGGATGCTCGACCAGCGCGTCGCCGATCTCGCTACCGCTGCCGGGCAGAAAGTTGATTACTCCGGCCGGGACGCCAGCCTCCTCCATGATCTCGACCATCTTGTAGCCGATGACCGGGGTGTTGCTGGCCGGCTTGAGGATCACGACATTGCCGGCCGCGATGGGGGCCATCGTCATCCCGGTCAGGATCGCGCAGGGGAAATTCCAGGGGGGGATGACCACTCCGATGCCGAGCGGGACATAGATCATCTGGGTCGCTTCGTTTGCCAGATGCGCAAGCGGCACCGGCTGACCCAGCTCGAACGCCTTGCGGCCATACCATTCCAGGAAGTCGATCGCTTCGGCGATCTCACCCTCGGCCTCATCCCACGGCTTGTCCAGCTCGAAGACCATCCAGGCGGCCAGCTCGAGCCGACGCCGACGGAGGATGCCGGCCATCTTGAACAGCGTGCTGGCCCGACCAGTGGCGCTCATCCGCTTCCAGCTCTTGAACGCCTTCTCGGCTGCCACGATCGCGTCCTCGACGTCGCTGGCTCGCCCTCTGGCGACCTCGCCAACCACCTGCGACGGATTGCCCGGGTTGGTCGAGGTGATCCACTCACCCGTCTCACGCCGTTCGCCACCGATGATCAGCGGGTAGCGCTGGCCGAGCTGGGCGCCGACTTCGTCGAGCGCGGCACGCATTGCCGCGCGATTCTCCTCGACCGCGAAATCGGTATACGGTTCGTTCTGAAATGCTGCTCGAAGTGACATCCTGGCCGCCGTTCCTTTCACGCCGCGCGGCGACTCACCGTCGAGTCGCCAAATCTCACCCATAAGGTTACGTCGCGTTGTCAGTCCCGGCGACCGGCCGGCCGATCGCCGCGCTAGCCTGCCTTGCTCGTCCTGACCCGCACAACC
>CALMXF010000385.1 GCA_937870985.1 uncultured Chloroflexota bacterium | reverse complement strand
GAGTCGGCTGGCAAGGCGCTGGTAGCGGATGAAGCGGCCGATCGTCGCCGAGGTACCGCCGGTGCCGGCCCCAGTGACGACCCAGCGCGGGACAGGGTGCGGCTCGCGGCCCATCTGGGCGAACATCGACTCCGCGATGTTGTTGTTGCCACGCCAGTCAGTGGCGCGCTCGGCATAGGTGAACTGGTCCATATTGTGACCGTTCGTCTCCCGGGCCAGCCGTTCGGCGGCGCTATAGATTTCGGCCGGGTTATCGACGAAGTGCGACTTGCCGCCATAGAAGGCAATCTGCGCCACCTTGGCCGCCGAGGTGCCGCGCGGCATGACTGCGACGAACGGGAGCCCGAGAAGCTGCGCAAAGTAGGCCTCCGACACAGCCGTGCTGCCAGAGGAAGCCTCGATGACCGTCGCCCCCTCAGTAACCCAGCCGTTGCAGATCGCGTAGAGGAAGAGCGAGCGCGCCAACCGATGCTTGAGGCTGCCGGTCGGGTGAGTGGATTCATCCTTGATATACAGCTCGATCCCCGGCGCGGCCGGCAGATCCAGCCGGATCAGATGCGTGTCGGCCGAGCGCTGGAAATCGCGCTCGATCGTGGTGACTGCTTCGACAACCCAAGCCTGATTCATGCTGAACGTCTCCCTCATCTCACCGCGAACGTTCCGCCGCGATCGTACAGGCGAGCGGGGCGTGGGCGCAATGGAACCGGGCCGGACAGACGACCCGAGGCTAACTGTCGAGATCGAAGAGATCGTCGTACTCGGTGATGTAGCGATCACGCAGGTATTCGCGAGTGCGAATGGTGATGCGGCGCACCTCGTCGATATCGAGCCCTTCGAGATCGGCTACCTCGCGGGCGGAGCGTTCCTGGACGGTGCGCTGGAGGAAGACGGTGCGCCAGACATCCGGCACGCCGGACAGGACGTCGATCAGATAGGCGAGGGTCTCGTTGTCGATGACGATCTGTTCGGGCTCCCGGGCATTTGGATCGGGAATGATGTCGGCAACGCGGACATCCTCGCCACCCTCAGCTTCTTCGCCGGACATAATGGTCTGGTCGAGCGAGATATATTGGCGGCGCTCGAGACCAACTCGGCGAACCTCGCGTCCGATCATGTCCTGGGCGCGGATGCGCAAATAGGACGACAGATCGCGGATCGGCTCGCCCTGCTCCTGGAGGCGCGCCATCGCGGAGGCAACAGCGGAGTCCACGACTTCGTCGCGCAGCACGTCATCCCAGGAGATCTGCCCCATGCGGACCCGGCGGCCAAGCTCCCAGCGAACGAATGATGCCAACGGCTGAAGCAGCCCGTTCGGGCGCTCACGCAACTCGGTGATCTGCTCGCGCGCCAGCGCCTCGCGATCGATCGGGTGCGCCTGCTGCGGCGATCGTGATTGTCGGTCGTGTTCCGCGGTCAACATAATCCTCTGATGATGGCGAGCGCCAATCGCGCGCCGCCGATCCCATTCTTCGGCGTCCGTACCGCCAAGTGTAGAGGAGCCGGCAAGCAGGGGGTAGGGGGCACGATGGATCCGGGCCGGCCAGCTCCGATACGCAAGTCGCGCGGGTCACTCGTAGATGACGGTCGGAACCTCACGCCACGGGAACTCGCGGACGCGATCGGGCCCGAGCGCGACGAGGATATCGAGGCAGGTCTGCGATTCGGCAGCGAATCGGGCGGTGTCGATGCCAAGGCAGACGGGTTGAAAGCGGCGAACCTTGTCAACGCCATCGGCAAGCAGACGGGTCGCCCCGCGGAAGTTCCCATTGTGGAGGTGATGGAACCCAACACCAACCTGGAGAATACCCTGGTAGAGATAGCGAATGGGATCGCGCTCCTCGCGCCAGATGTCTTCGAGCACCTCGTGGCATTCGAAGAATCGGCGTTCGTTGAACAGATCGATACCCACGGCCAACTGGCGCGGTGAGGGGCCGGCGCAACGAGGATTCGGTCGATCCACAACCCCGGAGGCAATCACCCGTCGCCATGCCTCGCCCACGACTAACCCCGAACGTTCAAGAGGCTATGAATCGGCCAGAATGGAACGGTGGATTCGGCGGCGATCCCGGCCGAAACATCAACGGTAGTCATCTGTCGGCGTTCCTTTCGCGAGTGTCCCGATCGTCGACGCGATGCGTCAGCGCGTCAAGTCGCCCGGGGGTCGCGAATCCCCCGTCGCGGGGCTCTTCACAGGATCGACTGGGCCGTGTAGTCTCCAACAGCCATACGCAAGCAGCCGAGAGGACGGACAGAGGATGAGCGACGCCGCTGAACGGATCAGACACGAGGACCTTCGCGGCACGTGGGCAATGGAGGCCGAGGCCCGAATGGAGGGCGCCACCGCCCGAGAGCGCCAGCAACACTTGCTGGAAATCGGTCTGCCGTCGGCCGAGAGCATCCGCGATCGGACCATGCCTCTGTTCACGCGGGGCCGCTGGCGCTTCAACTCCGGCACCTTCATGAACACCAACCACCTGGAGGACATGCGCGAGCTCGGAGGTCAGGATGTCGTCATCATCGGCGCGCCATATGATGGCGGGACGACCTTCCGCCCTGGCACACGCTTCGGTCCGCAGGCGATGCGCCGCATCTCGTCGCTTTCCAGCGGCTATAACCCGGAGCGCGGCGTCGACCTGAACGAGTCGTTGACGATCGTCGATGCCGGGGACATCAATGTCATCCCGGCCAACCTCGAAAAGTCGTTCGATCAGATCGCCAAGGCGATTTCCTATGCCGCGGAGCGCGAGGTCTTTCCGATTGTCCTCGGCGGCGACCACGCCATCGGCTATCCGGACGTCCGCGGGCTGGCGCCGTTCATCGACGGCAACATCGGCATCATCCACTTCGATCGACATTCGGATCTCTCGGAATACGGCATCGACGAGCGGATGCACGGATCGCCGTTCTTCCATGCGACGAATATTCCCAACGCCCCGGCAACGAATCTCGTCCAGATCGGCATCGGTGGCTGGACAGGATCGAAAGAGGGGCTCAAGGTCGCGCGCGAGCGCAACGCGACGGTGATCACGGTCGATGATGTCGATCGCTTTGGAGTTGAGCGGGTCATCGAATACGCGCTGGAGATTGCCTGGCAGAAGGCGAAGGCAGTCTGGATCTCGTTCGATGTTGACTCGATTGACCCGGCCTTTACGCCAGGAACCGGAACCCCGATGCCGGGCGGGTTGCTGCCCCGCGAGGTGTTCCGCATGATCCGCGATATTGCCAGCGAGGGACTCGTCGGGATGGAGATCGTCGAGGTCTCGCCTCCCTACGATGTGGCAGATAACACTGCGCATGTCGGGGTCCACGCGATCCTGGACTGCCTCGCCTCGCTGGTCATGGCCGGCAAGCTGGGTCGCGCAAAGCCGGAAGCCACGAACGGCGCCAACCAGACAGTGACCGGAGCTGGACCAACCGGGGATTGAGCCCGATCGCGGGGTCGTAAATCCCCCTGCGTCAGTCCACGAGGCTGACCGGCGGCTTACTCGCGTCCACTCGGGCATGCCGGCCAACGATCCGGCAACCAGACGGCACGCCGGCCGCAGCGCACGGATGATCGATACGCCAACACCGGCGCTGGTGACTTGCGAGTCACGCTCCTATCAGGCGCGATCCTTCATCCATCGCCCCACAGATGAGCGATGACATTCCGTTGTTGCGTCATGGATGCATCACAATTGACTCACAATGCGTGATTCTCATGCTAATTCGTGCCATCGTGTCACGCTTGTCGTGCTATAGAGTTCCGTGTTACGCTGCGATCTATTCACAGCGAGCCCAGCAGTATTGCGGTCGATGCGGGGTCGGCTCGTGGCTCGTCGCGATGGGGTAATAAGGAACGAGGATGGCATGGGGAACCGAGTCTTTCGGTCACACCGTTGGCTTGCGGTCAGCACAGCGCTTCTTCTGGCAGCGTTGATCGGCGGCCCGGCTGCGGCGGAGACGACGACAGAGGGCGCGCCCTCAGCCCAGTATGTCCATGAAGTAGATCAGTATCAGCACCTGGGCGGCGCGACCTACCGTGTGTATGGGTATCAGGAGGGTCTGGTTGGGTCTACGACGGCAAATGGGCATGTAATTCAGCCAAACGATCACTTCGTGGCGCTGCCTTGCTTCTGTGTTCTGTCCAGCCGGGGCGGTAACGAGTTCCAGGTGAAGCTGGAGTACAAGGGCAAGACAGTCATCGTCCCGGTCTGGGATGTCGGCCCGTGGAATGTCGACGACAACTACTGGGATCCATCGAGCAAACGCAAGTACTCATCGTTGCCGCAGGGTTACCCTGAGGCGGCGGCAGCGTTTTACGCAGACTTCAACGGCGGCAAGGATGGCTGGGGTCGAACCGTCGGGTCGCCCGGTGGCATCGACATCGGCGACGGAGCGTTCGCCGAGTTGGGAATGCCCGGTTCCGACTGGGTGAACGTCACGTTCCTGTGGCTCGAGCCCGATCACTGGGATCTACCAGCGCCGGCCGCCGGGTTTGGCGACGTCACGACCGTCTGGTGGGATCAGCGGCCTCCGCTGGACTGGACCGCGCCAAAGAACGATGGTCGGTTCGCGTGGTTCGATGTCACCGGCCATAACGTGCCGAATCAGCTGAACGATTACTGGTGGGGGAACGGTGGCTGGCGGCTCTTCGGGTTGCCAATCAGCGAGTTCTTCCGTGAGGTCGACATCGACGGCACGATCCGCTACGTCCAGTACTTCGAGCGGTCGATCCTTGCGCTCGATCCGGCAACTGGCGCGGTATCGCGAACGCCCGTCGGCGATCGCTCGCATATGGACTACAAGGCCAGCCTGCCGATCGATCCATTCCAGAACACATCGTCTGCGATCTATTTTCCCGACACTCAACACTCGGTGCAGAATGGGTTCAAGTGGTACTGGGAGCATAACGGCGGCCAGGCAGCCTTTGGCGCGCCGATCTCCGAGGAGTGGAGCGAGACCAACGCCGATGGCCGTAAGGTCGTGATGCAGATGTTCGAATACGCGCGATTCGAGTGGTGGCCCGACAAGGTCGGCACCGACGAGGAGATCACGCGAGGGCTGTTGACAGTTGAGCTTATCGATGATCTCGGCTGGTCCCGCTAACCACGACGCATTTGTTCGGTAGCGACGGCGCGGCATGGGCCCATCCCTGCCGCGTCGTCGCGTTCTCGCGGTCGCAGCGCTGGTATCTATTCTGCGTACATCGCTCGCAGGGGCCGCGCGTTTCGGACGCGACGCTGCTACACTTGCGCTACGCTCCCAATCTGTGGAATACGCACTCGATGGAAGGCCGGCGCCACTCGTGCACTGGCAGCGGAGCCCGTACGATCTATACCGACATTCGCGCTTTCGAGAGCGCGCAGGAGAGCCGTTCACGCCGCGCATCCCGCGGTTGATCGCGAACCACCCAACGATGAGTGGGGCGGTGCTCGCGGCAGTCGGCATGGTCGGGAATTGGCTGATCGTGTCGCAAATGGCCGGCTGGCCAGACTGGACGCTCTTCCCGAGTATGCTGCTGGCGACGTTGTCGTTGCTGGCGATGTGCCTGGGGATGGTCCTGGTTGTCGTACGCTGGCTGGAACCAATCGTCGCCCGGATGGATTTCAATTGGGACGCGGACCCGGTCGGTTCGCTCGGCCTGCCACCAACGCTCGATCGCAAGCTGGAGACGCTCGGGTACTGGTCCGCCGACGATATCTGCCGAGCGGTCGAGAGTGGTCGTTTCCAGTGGACCGCGCTCGAGCTAACCGAGCGGCGGCTTATCGAGCAGGCAGTCGCGTTTCACAAAGCTCGCGCGTCGAGCAATCGTAGGAAAGACGCGGGCAAGAGAAGAGCCTGACTCGCGGGCATGTGGGCTGTCCCGAGTCGGCAGAACTACCACCAGGAGGGGTGAGCAGACCGTCATAAGCGGTCGTGGGCCACGAATGGCCCGACAGAGAGATCTCGGCAAATACCCATGAGACGGTTTGTCCTCCTCACCATAGTCATCGCGGCGATCATCGCTATCGTGAAGTTCGTCAACTTCTCGACGCTTGCGTCTGCGGTAACCAGCGTCCCGCGGGAAACACTGATCGTTGTGATTGGGCTGCTGGCAATCTCGGCAATCGTGAAGAGCCTTCGCTGGGCGTACTACCTCAGGGCCTCGAAGCTCCAGATCACCTGGCATGATGGAATGACCAGCTATCTGGCCGGCATGTCGGCCGGTGCGCTGCCCGGCGGGTCGTGGTTACAGGCTCGGTTGGCTCAGGAGCATGGCGATGTCCACATGCACGAGGCGGCAGCCGGCCTCTTTGTGAGCTTCGTTGCCGACTCACTCGGCATTGCGCTTCTTGCCTATGCCGGGATGCTGCTGGTCCATCAGCCGGGCACAAGCTTCCTGTTGCCGATCTTCGGGCTCATTCTCGCCAGTGTCCTCATCGCGATGGGTCGCTCCCCGCGCGTCTGGGCATTGATCGCGCTCCAGCTCTCGCGCTTTCGGCTTACCCGGCGCTGGGTTCCGAAGGAGGCCGATCTTCAGCAGCGAGTCGCGGCGGTGATGCGCGCTCCGGTGATCGCGGGTGGCGTCGCTTTCTCGATGGCAACAACACTACTCGCGGTGGCAATCCTCTACGCGCTGGCCAACGCACTGACATTCTCCGGCCTGGGGGGTCGCGAGGCGCTCTTCGTCCACACCGCCTCAGAATCGGCGTCGATGGTGCTGCCGATTCCGGGAGGCTATGGGATCAGCGATTCATCGATGGCGGGCTTGATGAGCTCTCAGGGGATCGGCTGGGTCCGGGCGACGTTCGTCATTCTGGCGATCCGTTCGTTCAATATCCTGTTCAAGTCGATCGTCGGCTCGCTGATGCTGGTGATCTTCTATCGCAGCCTCCTGATGTCGATGCTGAAGGTGCGCCGGCGAGCGCGGACCGCCTTGCTATTCGGACAGCGCATAACCTGGCATGGGCTGCGGTTGACGGGATTCGGGTACCTGCTGCGTCTACGAAAGCAGCGACGCGCGCACATCCACCCGGCCCCTGCCGCTGCACAGGTTCATCTGAGACAGCGGCATGCGCCGCTTGCCGGAACGGATGTCGCGCCGCACCCAGCGCCCCACTTGCCGATCCACCCCGACGACTGAAGAGGCGTCCGACGCGGGTTCGAGCAACCAATGTTTCTTTTCTCAGTGACTAGCCAGCGATCGTCTGAGCCGGTACGATCCCTGCCATGAGCACTGTCGCCGTTGGGCTGGTCTTGCTGTCTGCGGTGTTTCACGCGACCTGGAATACCCTGACAAAGCGCAGCGCCGACGCGCTGGCGTTCATGTTCGTCTTCGGCCTGATCGGGCTATCGATCTACGCCATTCCGATGGCGCTGATGCTGCATCGCCACGGTTTGCCGGCCGAGGGGATTCCCTTCGTGCTGGCGAGCGGCGGCGTCCATGTTGTCTACGCATCGGCCCTCGCGGCAGCCTACAGCAACGGCGCGCTATCTCTGACATATCCGGTTGCGCGCGGAACCGGCGTGCTGCTCGTGCCGCTGTTGGCGATGCCGTTGCTCGGGGAAGAGTTGACGCTGGTTGCCGGGCTGGGGATCGTCGCGATTCTGGCCGGCATCCTGATCCTCAACCTGCTCGGCAACCGCAGCGGCGCGGCGCGGGAAGTCCGCGAAGGTCGTCGCGGTCTGGCATTCGCGTTGCTAACCGGGCTGGCGATCACGTCCTACTCATTGATCGACAAGGCCGGGGTTGCCCACGTCCACCCGCTCATCTACGTGTACCTGTTGATCGGCATCCTGACGTTGGGGATCACCCCGTACGTGCTGCTGCGGCGTCGGGCGGCAGTCGGGGAGATCTGGCGGACTGCGCGGGCAGCCGCGTTCATCGCCGGTGTGCTGAACATGGGCACCTACCTGATCGTTCTGGCCGCCATGCGGGTGGCCGGCAGCAGCATTTCATACATCGTGCCGCTCCGCGAGACGAGTATCGTCTTCGCGACGATCATGGGCGCTGTTGTCCTCAAGGAGCATCTGGGTCGGGCGCGAATCGTCGGGTCGGCGATGATCGCGGCTGGCGTCCTCGCCATCGCTCTCGGGAGCTGAGGAAGAAGTCGGCGTCGGTTCCGGAACGAAACGTGGCCCACCCCGCTGGGGTGGGCCACGTCGCACATGGTCGGATCAGGCCTGCTTTGCCGGGAATCGGCCGGCGCGCTCGGCGCGCTCGAGCAGGTTATTTCGCTTCAGCAGGTCGCGGGTGTCATCCTCGCTCAACCGCGCGGCCGGCCAGTCCTCGGCGTTGGCGACAGCAAGAGCCACCCGGGCGACAAGGGCAGCCGACATCTGCAGCCCGCGCAGGTGGATCTTGTCGAACGTATCGGCCTCGGTGTGGCCCCAGCCACGCCCGATCATCCCGGCCGTCGAGTCGCGCGCGTTGAGCGTGCCGTTCGGGATGCCACGCAGCACAAACGGATAGTGGTCGGAGTGGGAGTTGAGCTGGTTCTGGACAGTGAACGGGTAGTGACTGTCCTTCGCAAACTGCTCGAACCATCCAACCAGATCGGGCCAGCCCGAGAGCGTCAGCTGCTCCTGGCCGCCCTCTCCGCGGCCCGCGCCGTCGAGGTTAAGGGCGAACCGGTAGGAGTCGGGTGAGGTCGTGCGGGCGTGGTGGAATGCGCCAAGCAGGCCGACTTCTTCCGAGCCAAAGCAGATCACTCGGATCGTGCGCTTGATATCGCCGGCGTGTGCCGCCAGGACGCGAGCCGCCTCGAGGCCGGTGACAGCGCCAGCGCCATCGTCGCCAGCGCCCTGGGCGATATCATGCCCGTCGTAGTGCCCGCCCATCAGGACAACCTCGTCGGGATAGTCGCTTCCAACGATCTCGCCGATGACGTTCTGGCTGGTGCTTTCGAACGTGCGATTCTCCAGCTTCAGGTGAATCTTGCCCTTGCCGCCGGTGCGCTCGAGCAACCGCAGAATCGTTGAGCCGGCCTCCCAGGAGACCCCGACCGCAGGGATCGGCGCCTCGCGATCGACGGCGCGATCCCCGGCCGGGTTGCGGCCAGTGATCGAGCCGGTGATGTGGAGCATGCCGGGGTTCTGGTTGATGTAGATGTAGCCCGCGGCTCCGCGCTCGACGGCCCAGCCGTACTTGTCGGTGCGGTGGCTCTTGCGCTCGCCGGGTTTGTTCGTCTCGGCGGCGGAGATGACGATCTTTCCACGGACATCTGCTCCAGCGCGCTCGAAGTCAGCCTCCTCGCCTTCGCCAACGTCAATCACTTCGGCAGTCAGGTCGGCGGCAGGGCAGTAGGGCATCGCGACGCAGGAGTAGGAGCGTTCGACTGGCTCGACGAGTGTCAGTGATGCCGAGCCACGTTCCCAGCCGGCCATCTGGAACTCCTCCAACCGGACGTTCTGAAGGCCGTAGTCCTCCATTTTCCGCTTCAGGAATTCAGCGCCGTGCTTCTCTGACTCCGAACCAGCGTAGCGATGGCCGATGTCGTCGCACAGTTCGCGGAGCACCTCGTAGGGTTCGTTCGTCGTCCAGATATCGCCGAGAATCGCTCGCTCGATGGCACGCTGTCGATCGTTCGCCATGAGTCCTCCTCCCAGTCCCTCGTGAAGTCTTGTCGAATGGGCACACCAGTGACCCGCCCGGCCGGCGCATCATAGCACCGTCCTGAGTCGCGGTCAGCCACTCCGGATCCCCGGTTATCGCGCCGACTGAATCAGCTCGGCTGCCCGCCGCACCGTCGCGAGGGTTTCTTCCGGCACGAGTGGCTCGGCGGAGTGGAAGGTGATGGACGTCACAACCGCGCCGACGCGGACGACCGCAAGAGCGCCATAGCCGCCGTCTGAGCCGTTGACGACGAACGCAACCACGACGCCATCGATCCCATGGCCGATCGGCTGTGGCGGATCGATCTGGTAGGTGGCGCCGGCCGGATCGACCCAGGTCTCACACGAAGCGGCGGCGTGGGCGCGATCCATCGCCTGCTGAACCTTCGCGGCCGGGTAAGCAACGGCACGCTGGACAACCGTCCTCCCAGCCGTGTGTTCGGAGAACCTCGCGGTGACATCCCCAATCTTCCCGTCAGACTGAGGGAACAGGTCCGCGCCGCAGAGACTTGTTTCTTCATTCCGTGGAGTCGGGCCCGACGCGACTTTTATCCAGCCTTGTCCAAGGTCTTCGGCGTGTAGCGCCATCGCGAGCAGCGTCGACTGAACCGCCGGATCGATCACTGCGGCTGCCGCGCGACCCGGGTCGAGCATATGGACGGCAGCGCCAACTATCCCCATAACGAGATCCTGGTTGTTCGCGTCGTTTCCGAGGTACGCGATCGTGGCGATCAACCCGCCTTTTCGGACGAGGAACCAGCGCCCGGTGACTCGCGTTCCGTCCGCTGCTGTCACGTTGAGCGCCGTCGTTAGCGACTCTTCTCCAAGCCCGGCGTCCTCGAAGCCATCGAGCACGATCGTTGTTCCATCCGCGGCAGTCCATTGATGACAGGTGATCGTTTGCCGAGCCCAGCCCATCGCCTCGACCGCGGTAGATTCGGTGAAGGCAACGATGCTCTGAAGAATCGACGCGGGCGCCGTTGGATCATTGCGCTGATACTCGGCCTCGACCTCGGCCACACGCTGACCGGCATTCGGGAAAGGATCGACGCCGCAGAGAAGCGTTGCGCCCGACCGATCACGAATCGTCCCCGCGGAGACCCGCGACCAACCGGGAGGCAAGCCGTCGCTCGCCGGCAACATCGACAACAGCACACTCTCAACGGCACTCGGCGCCGGGACAGGCGTCGGCGTCGGCGTCGGGCGTGGCGTCGGGGTCGCCTCTGGAGCAGGCGTGGCGGTCTGGGTCGCAACAGCAGGTGTTGGTGGCTCGGTTGGAAGCATTGGGGGGACGCTGGTCGCGGTGGCGTCGATGGCTACGGTCGGGGATGAGGATGGTGGATACGTTGCATCCCGCCTGCCTGGCCCGGAGCAAGCAGCAAGGATGCCGATAACCAGAACGATTGTGAGAGGCATTGCTCGACGATACACCCCACCGCCCCCAGTAGTTCGAGTCGATGGGCAGATGGTAACAGGTGGTCAGGGCAGAAAGGCTGCGCACACCTCGTTGGCAACGAGGACGCCGCTGGCAGTCAGGCGCAGTCGGCCACCATGCCACTCGATCAGACCAAGATGAGTGAAGCGCTCGACCGCGTCCGGAAATCGGTCGACGATGTGACCACCGTGGCGACGGGCGAAGTCAGCATCCGACACGCCGTCGATCAGCAGTCGAAGAGCGAGCATCATCGTCTCACCCATCCCGGTTCTCTCGTCGATCGCCTCGCGGGTGGCGACTGGCAGCCGGCCGGCGGCCAAGTCAGCAATATAACGGGCCGGCAACAGATGATTACTCAGCCGTTCTCCCCGTGCCGTGCCGAAAGCCCCTGCGCCGACGCCCAGATATGGTCCGTTCTGCCAGTACAGCTGATTGTGGCGAGATCGGAAGCGTGGCTCGCGCGCCCAGTTCGAGATCTCGTAATGCTCCCAGCCGGCCGCGGCGAGGACATCGACGGCGCGATCGTAGCGGTCGGCAACAGTGTCGTCGTCGAGCGGACTCAGGATCCCCCGCCGGACGGCCATCTGCATCGGCGTCCCCGGCTCAACGATCAGCGCGTAGAGCGACAAATGCTCTGGCGCCCAGTCGAGCATGGTTGCGAGGTCGTGCTCCCAATCCTCTGCCGATTGTCCAGGCCAGCCATAGATGAAGTCGAGGCTGACGTTTTCGAACCCGGCGAGTCGAGCCGTCGCCAGCGCGTCGGTTGCGGTCGTCGCCGTGTGGCCGCGCCCAAGCACGCGAAGGCCGGCGCGTTGCAACGACTGGATGCCGATCGACAGCCTGTTGATTCCGGCCGCGCGAAAGCCGCGCAATACAGCTTCATCGAGCGTTTCGGGGTTTGCCTCCAGGGAAACTTCGGCGTCTGCTCGCAGTCCCAGGCGCCGGGTCGCGGCATCCACCACACGCGCGATCTGTTCCGGCGATAGCAATGACGGTGTGCCACCGCCGAAGTACAACGTCGGCGCTTCGGTCGTCTCGCCATCTCGGAGCTGCATCTCGCGGACGAGCGCATCGACGTAGGCCGGTATGCGATCCTCCTGGCCGGCATAGGTATTGAAATCGCAGTAGGGGCAGATGTGGCGGCAGAATGGCACATGAACGTAGATGCCGGCCGGCCCATCGACCGGCAGCGGCGCTGGTAGCGTCGAGATATCGCCGGTGTCAGTCGTTTGCATGAGTCAGTCGAGCATGAGACATAACGATGATCATGATGGAATCGTACTGCATCATTGATGACGCTGGTTGAGCTGGTCGATCGTTCGCCAGGCGCGCTCCGCCTGGTCAGCGTCCTCCTTTGAGGCCGGCTCTCCGCTGTAGCGCGCGTCCCGATAGCGATCGGTCATCGTCGTCACCGCGTCGCTCGTCGGGCCGGGATCCAGCCGGGCGCTGATGCCGGGCCGATATTCGTCGGCGGTCTCGGCCG
>CALMXF010000384.1 GCA_937870985.1 uncultured Chloroflexota bacterium | reverse complement strand
GTCGACGCCGAAGGCTTCGCCGTCGCGCTCGAGCAGTCACGAGCGCGCAGCCGCCAGCACGTCGCGAACTTTGCCGACACAGCCCGGGACCGTAACCAACTGTATGCGCGCCTTCAGCCGGTCGAGTTCCTGGGCTATGGGTCCACGAGCGCAGAGGCCGCCGTCGCGGAGATCGTCAGCGCCGATGCGCTCGTCGAGCAACTCGACGCCGGGCAGCCGGGCGAGCTTGTCCTCGATCGCACGCCGTTTTACGGTGAATCCGGGGGCCAGGTAGGTGATACCGGCGTCATTACGACCGAGACAGGCGTCTTCCAGGTTCACGACACCCAACGCCCAACACCCACCGTCATCGTCCATCGCGGCGAGGTGAGTGAGGGATTTATCCAGCGGGGCCAGGTCGCGTTGGCCGCCATCGACGCTGAGCGTCGCGACGCGATCCGTCGCAACCACACCGCCACCCACGTCCTGCATCGGGCACTGCGGATGATTCTCGGTGAAGACACCTATCAGGCGGGTTCGCTCGTCGCGCCCGACCGTCTGCGCTTCGATTTCACAAGCGCTGCGCCACTCGGGCCCGATGGAATCCAACGCGCGACCGAAATCGCCAACACCGTGCTGCTGCGCGACGACGACGTCACCACCGACGTCATGTCCTACGACGATGCGGTGGCCAGGGGAGCGATGGCGCTCTTCGGTGAAAAGTACGGTGATCTCGTGCGAATGGTCTCGATCGGCGAATTTTCTCGCGAGCTGTGTGGCGGCACCCATGTGCGCCACGCTGCCGAGATCGGCCCGATCGTCATCCTGAGCGAGTCATCGATCGGTTCGGGCGTCCGGCGCATTGAAGCGCTCACCGGCCGTGCCGCGCTTGAGTATCTACAGCGACTCCAGCTTATCGCGACCGATGCCGCGCGAACGCTCCACATTCCTGTCGAGGAGCTCGCCGAGGGGCTCCGGTCGTTGCAATCCAGTGTTCGCGACCTCGATCGCACCATCGATCAGTTGCGCCTGTCGTTAGCGACATCGGATGTCGAGAGCATTGTCAACACGGCAGTTGAAGTCAGTGGTGTGACGGTTCTGGCAACCAGGGTCGTCGCCGGCGATCGCGACACGATGTTGCAGATCGGGGACCGGCTCCGCGACAAGCTGCGCTCGGGCGTCATCGTCCTCGGCAGCGAGATCGACGACAAGCCGGCACTCGTGGCGATGGTGACAAGAGACCTGACTGCTCGTGGCGTTAGCGCGGGCAAGCTGATCCAGGAATTGGCGCCGATCATCGGCGGCCGCGGTGGTGGCCGGCCCGAACTGGCCAACGGCGGTGGAACTGACGCCACCAGGCTGGACGACGCGCTCGGCGCGGTTGAATCGGCGGTCTCGCGCCAGCTTGGTGGGTAGATCCGACGCGCCCCGAGCGCGTCGCTGATCTTCGTTGCCGGGTGGCGGACCCAGGATAAGGAAGTGCAATGGCTACCCGGCAAACCGACTACTTCACCATCTCGCGACCGAATGACCTCGATGCGCTCGAGGAGCAACTAGCGAAATCCGAACTCGCCGAGATCATCGTCGACATCCCCGATGGCGCGACAACGCTCTTCACCGCCCGCGAGTTCCGACGTCTTGCCGCAGCAGCCCAGGCGGCCCGCGTTGTCGTCCGCGTGGCGACCGAGGATCCCCTGCGGCGCGAGTTGGCATGGATCATCGGGCTGCCGCTCGTCGACCCGATTGGCCATCGCCCGTCGGCATCAGACACACGACCTGCTGATTTGCCGGCCGAGTCGCCGGCCGAACCGAGCGCCGACGCTCCCACCAGCCGGATCGATCTTCCGCCAGCAACTGACACAGCGCCTACAGCAAGCGTCCCGCTGACTCCATGGCGCGGCCTCGACACCGTCGCGCCTGTCGACGAAGACGAGATGGGAGACGACTCGTACTCATTCGTGATCACTCCACCCGGCAGACACCATCCAGCCCAGACGGAGGATCTCGACGCGTCGTGGGCTGCCTGGTCTTCGCGACAATTCGACCCGGCGCATGAGATCGCGCCAGCCCACCGCCGTTCCTCGCGACACGGTCGGCGCGCCGCGGTTTCGATTCTCATTCTGCTCACTATCCTTGTCGCCCTGCTCGTCGCGGTCGCTCCGTCCGCAACAATCGCCGTTACCCCACGTGTCGATGCCGTTGAAGCCCGCGTCACAGTTGGCCTCGATCAGCCAGGCCGATCTTTTGATGTACACGTCGCGCCCGCCGCGATCGGCGCGACAGTAACGGCGAGCGCCAGCATTCCGACGACCGGGGAGCGCTTCATCCCCGACGCGGCTGCGACCGGATCTCTCCTGCTGACCAATCCGAGGCTTACTCCGGTCCACATCGAAGCAGGCGCTATCGCAACCGACGCCAGCGGCGGCGAATATGCGACAACGACGGACATCACCGTTCCACCAGCGGATCCGTATGGATCAATGACATTCGGCAGCGCCACTGCGCCAATCCGCGCCGTCGCCCCGGGCGCGGAGGGAAATGCCGACGCGGAGACAATCTACGGACAATGGGACAACGGAATCTTCTTCACCAACCGCGACCCGATTACCGGCGGAACGATGAAACGGATCGCGACGGTGAGCGATGCCGACCGAGCATCGTTGGAGAAGACCGTCCGTGGAGACCTTGATGCTCGTTCCAGCACAACCCTGGACGGCCTCGTTCCCGTCGGAGCGACGCTACTCGAGGGCAGCATGCAACGCGGGGAGGCAACCCTTCGCTTCGACCATGCGGCCGGCGACGACGCGACAACACTCCATCTCGAAGCGTCGTTGCCCGTGTCGGGACAAGTCTTCGACCCCGAGGCGATGAAGACGCAGGCCACGGCGGAGGCGACGCGTCGCCTCTCCGATCTGGCGGGTGATGCGAAGATCGTCGCCGGATCGATCGTAGTTGGCGCGTCTCAGCCACTCGGCGCAACTGCTGGAGATGGCTTCTCCGTCACCGCGACGGCACAAGCAGAGCAACCGATTGACGCATCCACGCTAGACGAGCTTCGCGCAGACGCGAGCGGCAAGCGCGTCTCTGACATCACATCCGCCGCCAAGCAGATTCCTGGCGTTCAAACGGCTGAGGTGGACCGACGATACAGTGGATTCTGGGGCAGGATGCCATTGTTGCGGTCTCGGATCATGATCGAGGTGCAAGGTGCCGAAACGACCGTACCGACGGAAACCACGCCGACCGGGCGCTAAGCTCATTGGCCTCGACCTCGGCGAACGCCGGATCGGGGTTGCCATCTCCGACGACACTGGCGTTATCGCCAGTCCGGATCGCATCATCGACTTGCGGCACGGGTCATTGCGCGACATCGCGGCGCTCGTCGTCGATGTCAACGCCACTGGCATCGTCGTCGGCTTGCCGAAGGGCATGCTCGGCGATGAGGGTCATCAGGCCCGCGCGGCTCGCGATCAGGCCGCCGAGCTCGAGCAGCTCGTCACAACGCCGATCATCTTCTGGGACGAAAGGCTCACCAGCGCGATTGCAGATCGCGCATTAGAGCAGAGCGGTATGCGATCGCGCGAACGTCGGGACAAACGCGACGCCATCGCTGCGGCGATCATGCTGCAAAGCTATCTTGACGCGAATCCGCTGGTCTCTGACGAATGAACAACAGCCAGATAACTCCGGCGCGTCTGCATCCGATGAGTCGACGTTGACCAGATTTTTCATTGGCACCTATAATGACGGCTCAGGCATGTCGATCGACACACGGTGAAACGAGGCGGACGAGGTATGAAGCTGATTATCGCGGTTGTCCAGAACGAGGATGCCGACGCGGTTGTCGATGCTCTCCTTGAAAACGACTTTCGCGCCACCCGGCTGGCCTCAACCGGTGGGTTCCTTCGCCGTGGTAACACGACGATCATGATCGGCGTCCAGGACGAGCAGGTCGATCACGTTCTCGACCTCATTCGCCAGGAGGCCCGCAGCCGATCGCAGGCACAGGGAGCAGGCGAAATACAGACTGCGGCCGCGACCGTGTTCGTCCTCGATCTCGAAGAGTATCAGCGTCTCTGATCGGAATCCGGCTCAGATGAAGCTTTGGATCGTGTCGGATTGCTCGCCGCCATCAGGGGGTGTGCATGATTTCGCGGCCCCACGTGTTCAGCCGGCGGCGTCCGATCCATCCCATCGCGCTCCGGGGCATCCCGGTCCGCGCATCACCGGGCTGGATAACGATTGTCGTCGTTCTGACGATCATCTCGGCCGACCTCCTCGCGCCTGACGGGCTGCGCCAGCTTCGTCACGTCGGATTCACCGCGGCAATCGTCGCCGGCGCCATTATGTCCTTGATCATCCACGAACTGGCCCATGATGCCGTCGCGCGCCGGCGAGGCATGCATCTCCGCGCGATCATTCTGTCGTCCTTCGGGGCGCTGACCGACGATGCGTATCGACCCGAGAACCCGGCTAACGAGGTCCGCGTGGCAGCAGCCGGCCCGGCCGCCAGTGGCATCCTGGCAATTGTGCTTGGCGCTTGCTCGTGGATCGTCCCAGGATCCACCTTCGCCGGGGAAGCTTTCAGGACTCTCGCACTGATCAACACCTCGCTCGCTATCCTCACGTTGCTACCCGCCTATCCACTCGATGGCGGACGAATCCTGCGCGCCTTCCTTTGGTATGTCTCGGGCGATCTGATCCTTGCAACACGAGCCGTCGGTCTGTATGGCCGGGCCATCGGTTTCGGCATCGTCCTCGCCGGCCTCCTCATGCTGGCACTCAACGGGACCTGGTCAGTGGCGGCGGTATGGCTCCTCTTCGCCTACTGGTCAATCAGCCAGGCCGCGCGCGAAGGCTTCACCCGGACGCTCATCCGTGAGGGCGGACGCCAGGTCACGGCAGACGAAGCCGGCCTGACCGCTAGCCGCCGTATCGCCGCCGACCGAACGATCGACGCAGCGCTCGACGAGATTCTCCAATCCACCACGAGTGGTCCATTACTCGTCCAGCGCGACGGTGACGTGATCGGGCTGGTCTCGCTGGCGGAGATCCAACGGATCCCACGGGCAACCTGGGATGTCGTTACCGTCGGCGAAATCGCGTCGTCGCTCGATGACATCCCACGGGTTGGACAGGACACCTCGTTGGTGGACATCCTGGATCTGGTAGACGCCTCGACAGGCCACGTCGCGCTCCTCGTCGTCGGGGGACGTATCGTCGGCGCAGTCACTCGCCAGCTGATTTACGAGCGTATTCGCGAACACCTCCGGGCCCCGCGCGACGACCATATGCGCCGTAATTCCCGATAGCCGCGACCCCATCAGACGTCGCTCATTCTCTTGTGTACGTACATCTCGGCTGGTAGACTCTGACTCGTTGACACTGCTGCCCATACGCCATCCACCCGATGGCGCCTGAGTTCCCGAATCGACGCCCTGCGTCGCCGGGTGGTGGGTCGATGCGTGTCTACGCTGGAACGTTGGAGGATGTCGATGCCCCGGCTCGTCACGGTGTTCATCACCACCATCATGATGCTTTCCCTGGCCCTGGTGATAACACCCATCGCCGCCGCGGAATCCGACAATTCAACCGTCGTTGCCCGGAACGCAATCGTCATCGACGCGGAATCGGGCGCTGTGCTGTTCGAGCGTGCCGCCGACGAACAGGCGCCGCCGGCCAGCCTCACCAAGATCTTCACCGCCATCGCCTCCGCTGAGATCACCGCGCCGGATCGGCCAATGACCACGACCGATGCCGATCTCGTTGGCGAGGCAAGCATGGGGCTCGTTACCGGCGAGACCGACACATTCACGACACTCCTCCATGGCATGCTGCTATCCAGCGGCAACGACGCGGCGATGACGATTGCCCGAAATCTCTCAGCCACGAATGGCGATCTGGATAACGCCACCGTCGACCCATTCGTCGCCTACACAAACGCCCGAATCGCCGAGATTGGCGCGACCAACACGCATCTCGTCAATCCCCACGGGCTGGATGCCGACGGCCATGTCACGACGGCACGTGATCTCGCTACGATCACACGCTATGGGCTCGCCTCCGTGCCTGCGTTTCGCGAGGCAATTGGCGCCATCAGCTACAAAGGCGACGGCCATTCCCTTCACACGACCAATGACTTCGCGGGAACCTATCCGGGGCTGGTCGGCGGCAAGACCGGCATCACGACGAATGCCGGCTACTGCCTGATCGAGGTCGCGCAGCGAGACGGCCGAACCATCATCGCCGTCCTTCTCGGGAGCACCTCTGAGTCGTGGTATGCGGACGCCCGTTCGCTCCTCGATACCGGATTCGCAACCCCGCTCGCCCCGGCCGCGCAACCAGCCCAGCCACACCAGGTGATGTCGAACACATCGGGCCTCGCCGTCTCCGGCGCAGGAGCGGAGCGAGTGGTGACCTCGGGAGCGGTTGCCGCCCAGAAGGCGCATGCACCGGGCGTTTGGGCGATGATGGCCCTCGTCGCTATCCCGTGCCTTCTCGTCATCGCAACGATCCTCGCGCGGATCATCGAGCCACCGCGTCGCCGAGCCTCGCGTCGTTCCCACGTCGCAATTCCACCGCGACAGCCGGTCATCATCCCAGCCGGCATGCCGATGGACGCGACTGCTCCATTTCCGATCGTGCCCACGCGCCACATCGCTCCGCCTCGCCAACCGCTTCGGCCGCGGCGCGTCACCGAGCCCACTGCCGTTCCGTCCTTCGGCGACTAGCCAGCGAAACCCGATCTGCTCGAAACAGGCCCCGATGCGATATGCATCGGGGCCTGTTTCGCTTTGTCGTCGGGGGCCAGTTGTTGGGGTACGCGCTCTATGATATAGTCTGTATCAACATTGTTGAGAGTCCGAGTTGTCGAATCATTGGCAGATTGGTGGAGACTGCATGCAAGAGAGCGAGCCACTCTACGTCATCAGCGTCGCGTCAAGGCTCCTGCGCCTGCACCCGCAAACCCTTCGAAAGTACGAACGAGAGGGTTTCGTCGCCCCCTCGCGGACGTCGGGCAATCTCCGCCTGTACTCCACCGAAGACATCGACCGGCTTCGGCAGGTGAAGCATCTCGTCGAGGAGCGGGGAATCAATCTGGCCGGTGTTCAGCTCGCCCTCGGCCTGACAGAAGAGATCCGCGTGCTTCAGGAGGAGCTTCGCGCCCGAAGCCGCGACGATTACGACAACATCGCCGCCATCCTCGACGGGCTACTCGACTTGATGGGCGCGTCCACCGTCTCCGATGACGCGCAGCGCGGCCGAGTCGCGATCGAGCTACGAGTAAACAGAAAGCCCAGGTAATCCGGTGAATCCACAACGTCTGACTGAAAAGGCCCAGGCGGCCATCGTTCGCGCCCAACAGGAGACCGAGCGTCGCCAGCACGCGACGCTCGACGTCGATCAACTCCTCTATGCGCTGATCACCCAGGAGGATGGCGTCGTTCCACGGGTCATCGAACGGGCTGGCGTTTCGCCGGCCGAGATCGCCAGCGGGTTGGAGTCGATCCTCGACAGAGCGCCGAAGCTTCAGTATTCCGCACAGCCGACGCTGAGCGGCAATTTGCGCACACTACTCCAGAAGGCGGAGGATGAAGCGCGGGCATTCGGAGATGAGTACGTCAGCACCGAACACCTGCTCCTCGCGGCATTCGACACGGCATCCCGAACCGAAGCCGTCCGCCTGCTGACACAGCGTGGCATCACGCGCGAAACAGTGATGAACTCGTTGACCCAGATCCGCGGATCGCAACGCGTCACCGACCAGAACCCCGAGAACCGGTACGAGGCGCTGCAGAAATACGGGCGCGACCTGACCGACGCTGCCCGCGCTGGCAAGCTGGATCCGGTCATCGGCCGTGACGACGAGATTCGCCGCGTCATCCAGGTGCTGAGTCGCCGGACGAAGAACAACCCCGTCCTAATCGGCGAGCCAGGCGTCGGCAAGACCGCCATCGTCGAAGGTCTCGCCCAGCGGATCGTCCGAGGCGACGTCCCCGAGGGGCTCCGTGACCGGCGGGTTGTCGCGCTCGATCTGGGCAGTATGGTCGCTGGCGCCAAGTATCGCGGCGAGTTCGAAGAACGACTGAAAGCGGTTCTCAAGGAGATCGCGGATTCCGAAGGTGAGATCATCGTCTTCATCGACGAGCTCCACACTGTCATCGGCGCCGGCGCGGCCGAAGGCGCGATGGACGCCAGCAACATGCTCAAGCCGATGCTGGCTCGTGGGGAGCTCCACGCGATCGGCGCGACGACTCTCGATGAATACCGCAAGCACATCGAAAAGGATGCCGCGTTGGAACGTCGGTTCCAGCCCGTCTACGTCGGAGAGCCGTCGGTCGAGGATACGATCAGTATCCTGCGGGGGCTTCGCGATCGCTACGAGGTCCATCACAACGTCCGGATCACCGATGGCGCACTCGTCGCCGCATCCGTCCTGGCCGACAGGTACATCACCGGCCGGTTCATGCCCGACAAGGCAATCGACCTGGTGGACGAAGCGGCGTCCCGGCTGCGCATGGAGATCACCAGCATGCCGGTCGAGATCGATGAGATCAACCGGCGCGTCATGCAGCTGGAGATCGAGCGCGAGGCGCTGCGCAAGGAACGTGACGAGGCGTCCCGAAAGCGGTTGGACGAGCTGGAATCCGATCTCGCCAACCTCAAGGAACAACGCGACGCGCTGACTGTTCAGTGGGATCACGAGCGCCAGAACATCCAGCAGTTGGCCACGCTGAAGTCCGAAATCGAACAAACCCGCCAGGAAATCGAGCGCGTCCAGCGTCAGGCCGACTACGGGCGCGCATCCGAGCTGCAATACGGACGGCTCGTCGAGCTTGAGAAGCAGCTCGCGACTGCCGAGCACGCGATCGAGCAGCAGGACCGCTCGAAGCGGCTGGTCAAGGAGGAGGTGAGCGCCGACGACATCGCCGAGGTTGTCGCCCGTTGGACGGGGATCCCGGTCAGCCGCCTTGTCGAGGGTGAGATCGAGAAGCTCGTCCAGATGGAGGAGCGGCTGCATCTGCGCGTTGTCGGCCAGGACGAAGCCATCAACGTTGTCTCGAACGCTATCCGTCGCGCTCGGGCCGGCCTGTCCGATCCGAACAAGCCATTGGGGTCGTTCATCTTCCTCGGCCCGACTGGCGTGGGAAAGACCGAGCTTGCTCGCGCGCTTGCCGAGTTCCTGTTCGACGATGACCAGGCAATCGTGCGAATCGACATGTCGGAGTACATGGAACGTCACGCCGTCTCGCGCCTGATCGGCGCGCCTCCGGGCTACGTCGGCTACGAGGAAGGGGGGCAACTCTCCGAGGCTGTGCGTCGCCGGCCCTACTCGATCGTCTTGTTCGACGAGATCGAGAAAGCGCACCCGGAGGTGTTCAATATCCTCCTCCAGGTTCTCGATGATGGCCGGCTGACCGACGGTCAGGGACGAACGGTGGACTTTCGCAACACCGTGATCATCATGACGTCCAATCTCGGCTCGACCTACATCCTCTCGTCCAGCGACGACGAAGCTCGCGAGCGAGTGATGGAAGCGTTGCACGCGAATTTCCGGCCAGAGTTCCTCAACCGGATCGATGAGATCGTGATCTTCCGAGCGCTGACTCGCGATCAGATCCAGCAGATTGTTGAGATTCAGCTCCAGCAGGTTCGGCAGCGGTTGAAGAACCGCGATATCGAGCTGCAGATCACCGCGGAAGCACGTGAGTGGATCGCCAATCGGGGCTACGATCCTGCCTTCGGGGCAAGGCCGCTCAAGCGCGTTATCCAGAAGGAGATGCTCGACCCGCTCGCGATGAAGCTTCTATCTGGTGAGATTCGCGACGGCGAGACCGTCGCTATCACCCGAGGGAGCAGCGGTTTGAATATCAGCAGTGCCCTTTCAGGCGCTGCCATTGTCGCCTGACGTGGCCACATGAACGGTATACTTGCGGCGACCGGTATTCGACCGGTCGCCGTTGCCGTTCTCCCGATCGCGGCGGCACGATCGATCAGAAGTGCGGTGCGACGATGGACATGATCCTCGAATTGATCAAGGCGGCTATTCAGATCGGCGGGCTGATTCTCCTCCTGCTCATCTTCCCCATCCTCTTTCTGATCGTCTTCGGCTTCGCAACCAGTCTCGATCGGACCCTGGAGCGCGGGGACGAATAGCAGGTAGTCCAGGCTCCTCTCAGCCGGCCGCCAGCACCTGGAGCGCCGTCAGCGCGTAGGCGCGCGCAGCCTGGATCACTTCTTCGACGCCAACCCACTCATCCGGGATATGGGCCAGCTTCGGATCGCCAGGGCCGTAGATGATCGTCGGGATCCCCGCTGCCGCAAAGTGACGGCCGTCGGTCCCCATCGAAAATCCGGTCAGCTCTGTCGAAAGCCCCAGCCGCTCATTCGCCGCGAGCATGGCTCGCACGGCCAGCGATTCTGGATCGCTCATCGACGCCGCCCCCAGCCCGAGCCCCTCGACCTCGACCGAGACTCCGTCGATTCCCGCAATCGCCCGCTCGGCAATCTCTCGAATCTCGCCGACGTTCTCCACCGGATTCTCACCGGGGATGATCCGTCGATCGATGTAGATACTGCAGAAATCCGGCACGACATTCTCCTTGACGCCGCCGGAGATCATGTTGATCGACGCCGAAGAGTGATGGAAATACGGATTCAGCCGTCCTTCTAGCGCCGGCCACAATTCCCTTCGCAAGGCGACGATAACCTCGGCCATCGCCTCAATCGCGTTGGCTCCCTCCCACGGTAGCGCGCCATGCGCGGCCCGGCCGCGGGTAATCACTCGCGTGCTGGCAAACCCGCGCTCACCGATGGCAACCATGCTGAGGGTCTGTTCGCCGACGATGACATAGTCCGGCCGGGTCGCGATGTTCTCGACAACATACAGCGCGCCATGCTTGCCGCCAGTCTCCTCGTCGGCGACGACATTGACGATCAGCGTCCCGCCAAACTCCACACCCGACCGAGCCAGCGCAATCGCGCCCATCACCTGGGCTGTCACACTCGCCTTGTCGTCTCCCGCGCCGCGTCCGTAGACGCGCCCGCCGGCCACCTCCGCTGCGAAGGGCGGATACGACCATGCGCCTACGTCTCCTGTCGGGACGACGTCGACATGAGCGTTGAACAGCAGCGTCGGACCATTGCCACGTCGAAGCGTTGCAATCAGGTTCGGCATGATCTCCAGATCGCCGATGATCTCCGTCTCGAATCCTTCGGCCGCCAGTTTCGCCTGGCAGATGCGAACCGACTCGCGCACGTCCCCCGGCGGGTTCACCGACGCCTCATCCCGCACCAGCGCCTGGAGAAGATGAATCGTCTCGCTTTCGTCGATCTCGGCAAGCACTCGCTGAACCTGCTGGTCGTCCACATTCGCCTCCACTTGTTCCACTGCTGCAGTCGGCGGCAGTATACCGGCGGGGAATCACATCCGTGATACAGTCCGGAGGGTCCCCGACGACAGAGTTGTCACCAACGATCGTACTGGCTATCGTTGGGCGCAGGCGCGATCGAGGCCGCTTCGGCCACATCTGAACCGGGGGACAACGAGGGTGAACGACAAGTCTACCGTTCTCGGCCATTCGACGCTGACACGGCACTGGGCAGAAGCGATCGATGGCTGCATCCTCGACATGGACGGCGTCATCTATCGCGGTGACACGCTGATTCCCGAGGTCCCTGCATTCCTGGCCGCGCTCGACGCCGCTGGGGTCATGTGGTCGATGGCGACGAACAACGCGACGAAGACACAACTGGATTACGTCCAGAAGCTCGCCGGCATGGGCATTGATGCTCCCGAGAGCCGCATCGTCACATCAGCGATCGCGACAGCCTCCTACCTCCGGCACACCTACCCGCAAGGCACAACAATCTACGTCGTCGGAATGAAGGCGCTTCAGGACGCGGTGTTCGGCGATGGGTACTTCATCCCGGCCACTCACAACCCACGGGTTGTCGTCTCTGGCGCCGATTTCGACTTGCGCTACGACGACCTCAAGCTCGCCTGCCTCGCCATCCGCGCCGGCGCGGATTATGTCACCACCAATAGCGATCGCACATTTCCAACCGAGGAAGGGTTGATACCGGGCTCTGGCGCAATCGTTGCTGCGCTGGTGGCGGCAACCGATGTCCAGCCGGTCGTTATCGGCAAGCCGAGCCCGGAGATGATCCGCTCGTGCATGGAGATCATGGGCACGACGGACAGGCGAACACTCATGGTTGGGGATCGTCTCGACACCGATATCCTGGCCGGCATGAATGCTGGGACACAGACACTGCTTGTTCTGACCGGCGTGTCAGGCATTCCGGACATCGAAAAGTCTGGTATTGTGCCGGATGTCGTCGTCCCGACGCTAGACGCCGCGACCGACGCCTTCGACGCGCGCCACACGAAAGCCGCCGGCCGATGACAGATACCGACCAATCGGGCTACGATATCGACGATCCCAGCAAGATCCAGGGCCGCGACGAAATCCTTCCCGGCGACCATAACCTCGCCGAGTTGCGGCTCGATCGCGCGCTGGAGGCTATCGGTGACCGCGCCGGCCGCCTGCTCCTCCTCGGCGCTGGCGCCGGACGTTACGCGCGGGCCCTCGCCACTGCGCGACCAGATCTCGATGTCATTGCAGGCGATCTCAGCCAGGTCGCCATCGCGGAAGCAATTCAGATCGGCGGACCGCCCGATTACCTGGTGATGGATGCCCAGCACATACCGTTTGCGGACGAATCCTTCAGCGCCGTCGTTTTTTTCGACCTGCTCGAGCACGTCCCCAACCCGGCAACGATGATCGCCGAATGCCGGCGCGTCCTCGCTCGCGATGGAGTCCTGCACTTCTTCGTGCCACTGGAAGACCAGCCGGGCACCCTCTACCGGGCGTTACGCGACGGTCGCCGCATACCGATCCACCGCTGGAAGGAGGATCACGTCGGCCACATTCAGCGCTTCCAGCAAGCCGATGTCCTCCAGCTTGTCTGGGATTCCGGGCTGACCGTTACCGACGTCCGGCACTCATTCCATCTTGTCGGGCAGATTCACGACATCGTCGACTACTGGCAGCGCGAGCGGTCTGCAGGTGGGAAGGGTCATCTGCCGATCCCTCTCGTCAAGCTGGCCACCCGCGGCGTCTTCCTCGTAACCTGGCGACTTGCCTACCTCGAGGACCGCATCTACGACGGCGGCAAGCTCGCCTCAGGACTGCACGTCACAGCCCTGCGAGAACACGACACCCGGGGATCAGAGCATCGTCGATGACCCTTCGCGCCATCGTTGTCGGCTCGTTGGTGATGGACCTGAGCTTCCTGGTTCCGAAGCGGCCCGAACCCGGCGAGGTGGTCGTAGCGACGGGCTTCGACACGTTTCGTGGCGGCAAGGGGTACAACCAGGCAGTTGCGCTGGCGCGACTCGGGGCGAACGTCACTCTGATCGGGGCAGTCGGTGACGATGCCTATGGGCGACAGTTCACTGTCGCGCTGGAATCCGAGGGTGTGGACACGACCCGGATGGTGACCATCCCCGACGTTTCGACATCAATTGCAATCCCAATGGTTACTCCGGATGGCGACGTTGCCTTTATCCACGCCCCGGCTGCCAACGCGTGCCTGTCGGAAGATGCGGTTGACGACCTCCCCGATTGCAGCCTGCTGCTCATTCAGGGCGAGGTTCCGGTTGGCACGTCGATCGCGGCCGCCCGCGAGGCACGGCGAAGCGGCGCGCTCGTCATGTTGAATCCAGCGCCCGCTCGAGGTGTCACTCCCGAACTGATCGATGTGTGCGGGATCATCACACCCAACGAAATCGAAGCCCGGAGCCTTATCGGAAATCGCATCGACAGCCCGGTTGCCGCCGCTCAGCTGCTGGCCCGTGGCCGGCGAGGCGCGGTCATTACTCTCGGAGCACAAGGCGCGGCCTGGGCAATCGACGGACAGGCCGGCCACGAGCTTCCGCCAGCGATCGAGGCGGTAGATGCGACCGGCGCGAGCGATAGCTTCTGCGCGGCTCTCGCAATCGCCCTTGTCGAGGGGCAGGCGCCAGACGAAGCAGTCCGCTTCGCCTGCGCCGCGGGGGCAGCAGCAGTGATGGTCCGAGGGGCCGAGCCAGGTCTGCCCAACCGAGGCGCAATCGAGCGGCTGCTCAACCGCTAGGCCACGCCCGTGGTCACGGCAACCGATGCCGGATCGAGTATCAACGACTCCTCGGTCGTCGGGTCGAACACATGCACGTGCTGCGTATCGACAACAATCTCAATCATATCCCCACGATGCGCCCGCGTCCGCGGGTCGGCGCGCGCCACCAGCGTCTCTCCATCTGGGCCTGCGACGTGAATCAGAGTCTCCGCGCCCAGCGGCTCGACGAGCTCCACCGGCATCCGCACAACGTTGCCCTCGTGGGCCGTCTCAGCGAACTCGCGCACCTGCATATGCTCGGGTCGAATCCCCAGCAGCAGCTTCTTCCCCACGTACGGTGTCAGCCGTCCCACCCGCCCGAGTGGAAGGACCAGACGAAACCCACCCGCCGACGCAACAATACGTCCGTCATCCGACGAGACATCGACCATGAACACGTTCATCGAGGGACTCCCGATGAACGTCGCAACGAACCGGTTGGCCGGGTGGTCGTAGAGACGTTGCGGCGTGTCTAGTTGCTGAAGGCGCCCGACGTTCATCACGGCAATCCGATCACCCATCGTCATCGCTTCCGTCTGATCGTGGGTGACGTAGATCGTGGTCGTTCCCAGTCGCTTTTGAAGCTTGATGATCTCGGCCCGAGTCTGCACGCGCAGCTTCGCATCCAGATTCGATAACGGCTCGTCCATCAGGAAACATTGCGGCTCGCGCACGATGGCCCGCCCCAGCGCAACTCTCTGGCGCTGTCCTCCCGAGAGCGCCCGCGGCTTGCGGTCAAGCAGCTGGTCGATACCGAGGATCCGGGCCGCGTCGTTGACCCGCGCCGTCACAACCTCCTTCGGCATCTTTCGCAGCTTCAGTCCGAACGCCATGTTGTCGCGCACCGACATGTGCGGATACAGCGCGTAGTGCTGGAACACCATCGCGATATCGCGATCCTTCGGATCCAGATAAGTGACGTCTCTATCTCCGATATAGACTCGTCCGCTAGAGATCTCCTCTAATCCGGCAAGACAACGAAGCGCCGTTGATTTTCCGCAACCAGACGGGCCAACAAGCACAAGAAATTCCCCATCGTCGATCTCGATGCTCAGGTTGTCCACTGCGGCGAACGAGTTGAACATCTTCGTTACGCGATCAAACACGACCTTCGCCACTCTGACCCCCTGGTGAGACTCAACATGTGCCGCCGAGACCCTCCAGTCGCGCTCGCGACCAGATCCCGCGAACATCACCGGTTCTCCGGCCTGAGAAGAGGCTAGACATCGATGGACCGCGCGTCAACTCCGATCCCCCGGCACACCGAATCAACCGCCATCGCTGGCTGACTATCCGGGTATTATGAACCACGCCTCACTCCTTGATTTGGCAGGAGAGACAATGGAGCAATTCCGGGAACTGCGTGTTGGCACACTGAACCTGCGAAACACGTCCGATCGCTGGCCGGAACGCCGCCCCCTGCTGTTCGAGCAGCTCTCGGCGTTGGCCCCCGATCTCCTCGGCGTCCAGGAGCTTCGCCGGCCGTCCAGGCAGGCACGTCAGCTTGTCCGAACGACCCCAGCCTTCCACGAGCGTAGCCGCTACCATATCCAGCCTGCCTGGAAGACGGGCCCCCGCCACTTCTGGGAGGGGATCGGCGTGTTGACCCGGCTTCCAATCGTCGAATGGGATCGCATCGATCTCCGCAGTGGTGATCGCGTAGCCCAACGAGTCACAGTTGCCATGGACGCAGGCACAATTCTTGACTTCTACAATACACACCTCAGCCACGCCGACGAAAGCACCGCCGAACGTCTCGACCAGATCAACGTGATTCTTCAGGCAATTGCTCGCCGGCCGAGCCATCCTTGCGTCATCGTCGGCGACCTGAATGCCACCCCGGACGAGCCGGCAATCGCTCGCCTCCAGGACACCTTCCGATCGGCATTCGCCGCGGTTCACGGTCGCGAGCCCGACGCGACGGTCCCCTCACCTCTCAGCGCCACATGGGGCAGCGAGCCCAAGGTCATCGACTATATCTTCGTGAGCGAGCAGATTGACGTTCTCGACGCCTGGGTAACATTCGACCAGGCCGCCGACGAAGATCCTCGCCTGACTCCGTCCGATCACTACGGGCTGGCGGCGACAATTCGGGTCCGTTGACCTCGCAGGACACGTATCCTGGACGATCCGTGGATAATCCTCTGTGGGCACAGGGGCTCGATACCTGTGCCCGACGTACGCGTGGAGTTCATATTGAAGGGGAGAGCGACAGTGCCGACAATCACGGCCGAGGGAATCGCGACGTTCGAGGCTACGCCGGGAAGGCGGCTCGTCCTCGAGCTGATGGACAATGGGGTGGACGTCCTCCACCGCTGCGGAGGGTTGGCGAAGTGCACGACCTGCCGCGTCGAGGTGCTCGATGGTGACACTGGTGAGATGACCGAACGCGAGAAGACGCGATTAGCTCGCGAGAAGGAGCTCGCTCCAGGCACGCGACTCTCCTGCCAGATCCTGTGCCACGACGATCTGAATGTTCGTGTCCTGCGCCGCTTCAGCGAATCTGACCTCTCCGACCCAGGCCCGACACCTCACGAGGATCGCGATTCGTCGGAGCACGCCTGACCAGGTAAGCCCCCCGGGCAGCCCGCGCCGGCCGGCCGTCTCTGTCACCGCTCCAGGTGGCAGGTCGGCCGCTGGCGAACGACGCCACGCTCAGCCGACGGCGATCTTTGGCCGATACTGCAACGCCTCGGCCAGGTGGTGTGAACGGACGTCGGTCTCATTGGCCAGGTCAGCAATCGTCCGGGCAAGCTTGAGGATGCGGTGGTACGAACGCGCCGAGAGCTGCAATTGACGCATTGCCGCCCGCATTAACGCCTCGCTCGTGTCATCGAGATGACAGTGACGCTGGATCTCAAGTGGTCCCATATCCGCGTTTGTCCGGAGGCTCGTGCCCCTGAGCCGGCTCCGCTGCCGCTCTCGGGCCTGCTCGACCCGCTGGCGAATCGTGGCGGACGGCTCGCCGGCCCGCCGGTCGGCCAGCTTCTCGTAATCCACCCGTGGCACGTCGAGGTGGATGTCGATTCGATCCAACAGCGGGCCGGAGATCCGCTTCTGATACCGCGCGATCGCGCCTGCCGAACAGGCGCAGTCCCGCTCCGGATCGCCGTTATAGCCACACGGGCAGGGATTCATCGCGCCAACCAGGATGAAGTTGGCAGGGTACGTGACCGCGCCGCTCGCCCGCGAGATCGTGACAACGCGATCCTCCAGCGGCTGGCGCAGCACTTCCAGCACGTTCTGCCCGAATTCCGGTAGCTCATCGAGAAACAGCACGCCTCGGTGCGCAAGGCTGATCTCGCCCGGCCTCGGGAAGCGCCCGCCGCCGACCAGCCCCGCGTACGACACGGTATGGTGCGGAGCGCGAAACGGCCGCTCGCGCATGAGAGGCTTCCCCGCGGAAAGCATTCCGGCAACGGAGAGGATCTTCGTCACCTCGATCGCATCTTCGCGCTCCAGGGCTGGCAAGATCGACGGCAGGGCACGCGCCAACAGCGTCTTTCCAGTTCCCGGCGGACCCGACAGCAGGACGTTATGCGCCCCGGCTGCTGCGACCTCCAGACCCCGCTTGACATGCTCCTGCCCGCGAACGACTGCGAAATCAGTCGCCATAATCGGGGTGTCATCCTGCGAAATCGGGACGCCCCGGTATACCGGGATTGATGCTACCCCGGTAAGGTGCTTGATCAACCCAGCCAGCGAGTCGATGGGATACACATCGATCCCATCGACCAGCGCGGCCTCGTCGGCGTCGTCCACCGGCACGAACGCCCTGCGTATACCTTCCCGCGCCGCTAGTGCGACCATCGGCAAGATGCCGGTCGTATGACGCACCGCGCCGTCCAGCGATAGCTCCCCGACAACGATCGCATCGTCGAGATCCGCGACCAACCCGCCGCCTGCCAGCAACAGGCCGACCGCAATCGGCAGATCGTAGGCCGGCCCCTCCTTTCGGATATCGGCCGGCGCAAGGTTGACGACGATCCTGCCGCTCGGCACTCGACCGCCGCTGCTGCGGATCGCCGCTCGCACCCGCTCACGCGATTCCTGGATCGCCGCGTCGGGCAGGCCTACGACGACGATACCTGGCGTGCCATGGGGCGACGAGGCGGCAACCTCGACTTCGACCAACACCCCTTCGAGACCGATCGTCGCGCAGCTAAGCACTTTGGCAAGCACGGGCAAACCCTCTCGGCACGGGCACACGTTTGGCGGGAGATCAGAGACAGGCGTTGGCGCAGTCTAGCATGCCCCCGCTACGATGCATCTGCGAGCGGGAGAGAACAGGCGTCGTGTTCGGAATACCATGTCGACATGCCGTTAGCGCCCGGTTATCGAAATCGTCCGCGCTTTTCTTCTGAAAGCACGGCGCCGAGAATGTTCGCGCCAACGCGCCGGAGAGCGTCTCGGGCATCGATCGCCTTCTGTCGCCGTGTCTTGCCGGATGACACGACCAGAATTACCGCGTCGACCAATGGCGCGAGTGCCAGGGCGTCGGCGAATTGCGGCATGGGCGCGCAGGTGAGAATGACGTGCTCATAGCGCTCGAGCAGCTTGCTCAGCGCATCACCAACCCCGTCCGCTGACAATGTGTCCGCACTCGTCGCGCGCCCGGCCGAGATAACCACGAGGCCATGCGCTTCACTGTCGCCAGCGATCCCGTCAAGCGACGCGCCGTCGATCAGATCCGAGAACCCTGCCGCCTTCGTGCCACCACGACTGTCGGTCTCCACGAGAACGCAGCGATCGCCGGCCATGCTGAACGACTCGGCAAGCCGACGCGCGACGTCACTGGACGTCGCCCGGTCAATGTCAACGACCAATACGGAGCGCACGGGCCGCTCGCCCGTCGTGAATTGCACGGTGGAGCGCAGCAAACGGTAGGCTTCGTCGCCCGGGCCGTCAGGCATGGTGCGTGTCTCGGCCTTCACTGTGAGACTCTCCTCGATCATCTGCCACCATCCTGGGCCACTGACGCCAGAACTGGCAGCCCCAGGTATCGCTCCAGATCGGCGCGGCCCTTTAGCGTGTCGTCGCGATAGATAAGCAGGAATACGACGCACGCGCCGGCCAGACCGCCCGCTACTGCGCCGGCCACGGCATTCACCTTCACCCGTGGTCCGCTCGGCGTCGTGGGCGCCGATGGAGTATCCAGCTTCAGAATCGTAACAACGGCTGGCGCTTGCTGAGAGCTTGGCCTCGGACGTGACAGAATCTCCGCGTTCTGTGCGTCTGTCTGCCGGACAAACTCATCCGCCAGCGCGTTGACGATCGTCGCTGCTCTCTGCGGGTCGGTGTCTGTCACGATAACTTGAACCGTGTTGGCATCCGGGTTGTGGGACACCGCAACCTTCGGCGCGGCCACCTCGACCGGGATGTCGGTTCCCATGTCCGTGAGCGCCTGATTGATGAACGTCCAGGTGGAGATCAGGTCCCTGTACGACGCCAGCCGATTCTTGGCGTACAAGTCGATCCAGTAGTCCGGCGGCTGGGCTACCGCCATCAGGCGCGCGCTCGCCGTGTAGGTCTTCGGCTGTTGACTCGTCATGACGTAGGCGACGAGCCCACCGGCCAGTGCTGCGAGAACAATGATCCACGCACGGCGGGCGACCGCCAGAGCGATCTCCTCCGGCCGCATCATCGCTGCCCCCCCACCGGGACGGTCGCCAGATGCGGCACGCCCAACGTGGCCGTCAGTGTCTCCGGGTCGCGCAGCGTGTCATCGAGGTAGTCGACAAGGAAGGCAACCAGAACGCCAGCGCCAATGCCCGCGAGCACCTCCAGCGCTAGTAGCAGCATCACCCGGCTCGTATCGGGCGATGCGCTGTAGGGCCGTTCGACGATATCGATCAGCGCCGTCGAGTGAAGCTTGTCCAGCCCGAGGTACGCCGTTGCGTCGAGCTCCAGCTCGTCCGACACCGCCCGGGCCATATCGACGGCCCGCGCCCGATCCCCGGACGTCACTCTCACAGTCAGAATGCGATGCGTCCGGTCGCTGGCAATCGCCTGACTCACCTGATCGGAGCTGACCGGCACGCCGGCTGTCGTCAGCCGGGTGGCGACAGCGCCAGCGAAGACATTGCCTCGGACAACCTCGACCAGATCATCGATGTTGTACTCACTTGCGCCGAACGTGTAGAAGCCGCCGTATTCGAAGGCGTTCGTCGGTGGCTGATTGTCCTGGTAGATAACGCGCGCCCGCACCATTGTCGTGTAGGTAGGGCTCCATGTCGCCAGCTGGATCAGCGCCACAAGCAGGGCCGCCAACGGAATACCAACGACAATCGGCCAACGCCGCCTCAGCGCGCGCAGGTAGTAGCTTAATTCCACAATTGCGACCTTCCGGCTCGCAGACCTTCCTGCGTTTCATCGACCAGAGCGACGAGTTCCCGAGAAAATCGCTCCTTCGAGAATTGTTGCGCATGCGCGACGTTGCGATCCACAGAGAATGTCAGCCGCTCGAAACGACGGATCGCTTCGATCAGGCTGTCCGCTGTTTGCTCAGTGACATGAACGCCCGTCCCCCCGTCAACCACAGTATCGAGCGCGCCACCTGCCCCCAGGGCAATCACCGGCCGGCCGGCCGCCTGCGCCTCGAGCTGGGCAATGCCGAAGTCGTCCTCCGACATGAAGACGACTGCGCGCGCGCGCGCATACAGGCCGGCGAGATCAGCGTCATCAACACGACCCAGCAGCTGCACCGTCTCGCCTGCCTGCCGGCTGAGTGCTTCACGGTCGCGTCCATCTCCGACGATCCACAGTGGCAGGCCCAGCGCGTTGAAAGCCTCGATCGCGAGATCAAACCGCTTGTATGGCACCAGCCGTGACACCATCAGGAAATAGTCGCCAACCTCATCACGCGGCGCAGGAACGAATCGCTCGACATCGACTGGCGGAAAGATGACCGTGGAATCACGATCCCAGAACGAACGAATGCGATCGCGCACTGCCGTCGAGTTGGCTGCGAAGCGATCGACTCGATCGACGGTCCGGCGGTCCCAGCTGCGCATCGCTGCCATCAGCGGCCTGAGCGCCCCGCGCATGGCTGGCTTTATTCGCTCACGTTCGACGTACCCATCGAGGTTCCAGGCGAAGCGCATCGGTGAGTGGATGTAGGCCACATGCGCGGCGCCGATCGGTGGACGAACTGCCTTCGCGAACGCGCTTGACGACGACAGGACGAGATCGCAATCTGGCAATCGAAGTTGCTCAAACGCCAGCGGATAGACGGGCAGATAGCGCTGGTGCGATGAAGTCACACCCGGCAGCCGGTTCATCCAGGTCGTCCGTATGTCCCACGCCCGGTATGTCGGAGGCAGGCTATCGGGGTCATACATCGACGTGAAGACCGGCGCTTCAGGCGCCAGATCGTGCATGACCTCCAGCAGCCGTTCAGCGCCCCCATGCTGATTCAGGTAGTCGTGGACGAGGACGGTCCGTCCCGGCAGGCGGGCGGCCGTGGCAGCCGGCGTCTGAGTGGTCGCGATCTGCTGCATCATGCCGCTAGTATGCGCCACGCGCCGTCAGAATTGCCGGGATCGTCCGGAGCATGATCGTGATGTCCAGCCACGGCGACCAGTTCTCGGCGTAGTAGAGGTCAAGCCGAACCATCTCGTCGAACGTGAGGTTGCTCCGGCCTGAAACCTGCCACAACCCGGTCAGTCCGGGAGTTACCAGCAACCGTCCGAGATGCCACTCATCATATTCCGCCACCTCGGACGGGACCGGCGGACGCGGACCGACGGCGCTCATCTCGCCCTTGACGACGTTGAAGAACTGCGGGAGCTCATCGAAGCTGGTCCGTCGTAGCAGCTTCCCCACCCGTGTCCGGCGGGGATCTTCCTTCAGCTTCGCCAGCCGGCCATCCATGTTGTGCGCCCGCTGGAGGTCCGCCTGTTGTTTCTCGGCGTCGCGGACCATCGTCCGGAACTTGTAGCAGACAAAATGCCGGCCATTGCGTCCAACCCGGACCTGTCTGAAGAGAATCGGCCCGTCAGAATCCAGCTTGATCGCCAACGCGATCAGCGCCATCGGAATCGCCGCAATGACGATGATCGTGGACGCGACGACCAGATCGATGAGCCGCTTCACGGCGAAGTTGAGGCCGGCAATCTCGGCCGGCTTCAGTGCGATCAGTGGCAGGCCAGCAACATCGTGGATGTTGACCTTGTCCATCGCCAACTCGAACAGGTCCGGCACCAGCTTGAACTCGACTTCAGCTGCCCGACACTGATTCACGATCGCCATGATCTTGCCCTGCGACGTCGTCGGTAGCGCGATGATCACCTCGTCGATGTCATGTTCCCGCACCAGGGCGCCAACATCCGCCTCGGTACCAAGATGGCGCGGGCGGACGACTTTTCGCTCGGTCGCGATCGCCCAACCATCCGCCGGTGGATCATCGTCGACAAAACCGACCACGCTGTAGCCCAGTTGCGGCTGGCTCAATAGCCATTGCATCAGCCGTTCGCCGGCCTTGCCGGAGCCAATAACCAGCACCCGATCGACGCCGATTCCCCGCACCCACAAGCGCACCCGAACGAACCGCACGAGCAGTCGCTTACCGATCAGAAACGAGATGATCAGCAGCCATGCGTAGATGAACAGCAAACGCGATGGATAGAACCGTTGAAGGAAAGAGTAGAGGACGACAAGCGCCATTGCTGTCGTCACACCATTGGCAATCGACATCGCTTCATCGAGAAACGACGTCCACCTTGGTTGGCGGTAGATTCCACGAACCTGAAATATGACGATGATGAGCGCTGTCAGCAATAGTGCTTTGGATGAAAAGAATGCGAACGGCTGGAACGCCCAAGCTGGCACTTCGCCGCCGATGTGCAGCGAATACCGCATCCAGTACGCAAGATAGAAGCCCGCGAAGACGAGCAGCGCGTCGGAGACGAGTCGAACTGCAACGACAAGCCAGTAAGGCGACTCCGCGACCGGCCAGTGTTCGCGGCGGTCATTCACCGCCAAGGCGATCAGTGTTTCTCTGTCAAGCCGTCCGCTCGCCACGACAACCTTCGTGTCATCAAGTCATGCGATCCAAGCACCGTGGCATCCAACTGGGCAGTATAGCACACTCGATTGTCGACCTGACTCTCCTCATCCGCGAACGTACGCTCCGGCGGTGATCATCCCGGCCAGGCGCGGATCCGTCGGCCGGCCAGTCTGTTACGATCCGGAAAGTGCTGCCGCGCTCGACGCGTAGGGAATGCTCGATGGAACGACTCTGGAGTCCGTGGCGGATGACATATGTTGACGGCGCCAGGCAGCCGGGTTGCGTGTTCTGCAACGCCTTGGCAGCCGGCGACGATCGAGAGATGCTGATCCTCCACCGCGGCGACCACGGGTTCATCATGCTGAACCTTTATCCCTACAATTCCGGCCACTCGATGGTCGTCCCGTACCAGCATGTCTCCACCATTGAAAACCTCGACGCCGCATCCCGCGCCGAGCTCCTCGAGTTGGCCAGCCTTGCTGTCGAGGCGTCTCGCCGGATACTTCGTTGCGATGGCTTCAACGTCGGTCTGAATCTCGGCTCCGTCGCAGGAGCTGGTGTCGCCGATCATTTGCACATGCACGTCGTTCCCCGCTGGACAGGCGACGCCAACTTCATGCCGATCCTCGGTGACACGATGGTCATGCCGGAGCTTCTCCCAGCCACGTATGCCCGCATGCGTGGGGAGATCGAGGCCCTTGTTGGCGAGCGAGCGGGCCATCCGATCAACTCGGCCGGAACGATCATCGTGGTGCCTGGCGAGGGTGTGGTGCTCGCGTCGGACGACACAGCCGGCCTCTCGTTTCCGGTCACTCCGATCTGTCCCCCCGAGACCGTGTCCGACGCCGTGCTTCGCGCGGCAGGTGGCGCACTCGGCGGGTCGACAACCATCGCCGGCTGGGCAGGAATGATTGACGACACACCAGCCGGGCGAGCGGTCTACCTTCTCGCGACAAGCCTGCCGGGCAGCGCGTCCGTTCCGGGCGCTATTGTTCTGCCGCCTGAATCAGTCGCCAATGCACTGACCGATCCGGCTCTCATCGAGCTGTTCCAGAAGCAGCTGCCGATCGTCACGCGTCTCGCAGGGAGCATGTGATGACGCGCCAACCGCTCATCTACGTCGCGATTCTCACGTTGCTATGCTGCGGATGGATCGTCAGCAGTCGGCCGGCCGTCTCGTCCGGATCGACCGTGTACATCGCACTGGGCGATTCGATCGCGGCGGGTATCGGCTCGAGCCTGCCTCGCGAGCGAGGATACTCCGCCCTCATCCGCGACCTCATCTCGCGGGAATCTGGCCGAATCGTGACGCTTGAGAACCTTGCTACGCCCGGAGAGACGGTCACATCATTTCGTGATGACGGCCAACTCTCCCGCTTTCACGACCTCGTCGACCGGTTAAATCGCGGCAACACACCCATCTCAGCCATCACCGTATCGCTCGGCGGGAACGACATGCTTCACGTTTCCGGCAGAGGGTCCACGGATAGACAGGCGGCGCTCGACGGCTTCACCTCGGCCTATCCTGCTGTGCTATCCGACATCCGCAGCGCAGTCGGAAATGACATCCCAATCATCGTCACCAATTCCTACGATCTCTCGTCCGGTGACTCATCGATTGTTGAATCCGATGCCTGGTGGATCGCCAGATTCAATGATGTTATTGCCGCCGGAGCTGCCGCATCCAGCGCGCGCGTCGCCGACGTTTCGAGCGAATTCGCCGGCCATATCAGCGACTACACGCTCGCGCCGTGGGACGTCCATCCCACCAACGCCGGCCATCAAGCGATCGCGGCAGCCGTCTGGCGCGCGCTCGCGATCGACACAATCGCTCCGGTTGTCACCGTCACGCCAACACTCATCTCGGCCCGCCGCATGCCGACCCTGCGCTTCACTGCCAACGACAACACCGGCATCGATGACATCGAGATCCGATCGTCGGGCGGCACAATCCACGGCCCGTTCCAGACGAGCACAGACACCTGGGTGGCACTCGTTGACCTGGGTGACGTGACCGGAATCGTGACCGTCACGATCAAGGCCAGCGACCTGGCCGGCAACACCGTATCGCGCGACGTCACGATTACCCCACCCGCCGGGACACCCTGATCCGCCATCATTCAGCGGGAAGCGGCGCTTTCGGCAGCCCGAGTCTGCGACTGTCCGGCTCGTGCGTCGCCGCCAATAGCGCAATGGGGCAATCAAAGCAACGCAGGAGGCGGCAGCCCTCCCGTCCGATTCGATGCAGCCCCTGTACCTCGATCGCCAGCCGGATCGGCAATGGCGCGTTACCGCAAATCTGCGCATGAGTCTCCCGCGCAACGCGATCGTCGATTGTGCCCGGGAGTCGCTCCCATAATTCACCGATGCGCTCTGCGAGGTCGTCATCACCCCCCGAGTTCGCGAAGGCGGCAAAAAACGGCGCGAGGACATTCACCGCGATCTGATCCGCCCTCGATCGCCCCAGCCTCGGGGACGCCGCCAGCAACCAACGACGCCATGCATCTGGACGATCGACCGGAATCGCCAGCATCGTCCCGAGCAGACCATCGGTCGCGGCCACACGGAGGATATCCGCGAACGCCGCCAACCGGCGCACCGGATGATTGGCCGGCCGGACTCGATTCAGCACCCACACTCCGCCCTCGACCTGGTCGAGCCGCCAGTCTCGCGTGAGATCGGCCCCAGCCTGCTCCGCTGCAGCGGCGTCCGCTGGCGTCAGATCAGCCAGCATCGCGTGGG
>CALMXF010000383.1 GCA_937870985.1 uncultured Chloroflexota bacterium | reverse complement strand
GCCAGTCCTGAGGCGGGCGGCGGCGCCGGAACCCCGATCAAGGGCGGCACGATGGTCGTCCAGGGCCATCAGGAAATCGCCTCGCTGCACCCCGACGACCAGGGACCGACCGTCCACTATGTCATGATCCGGGCAATCCACGAGCCACTGATCGACCTCGATTATGACTACCAGATCGTTCCGATCCTGGCCGAGAGCTACGAGGCCGCGCCGGACGGCACAAAATACACCTTCAAGATGCACTCCGGTGTCACCTGGCAGGATGGCCAGCCGCTCACGTCCAAGGATGCCAAGTACAACGTCGATTGGTACAAGGATCCAGCGAATGCAGCGGTGATGGGCTCTGACTTCGCGGAAGTTGGTGACGTCGAGACGCCGGACGACACGACAATAGTCATCAATATGACCAAGGTCAATGCCGCGTTCCTGGCTGGCGTGATGCCGGCCATGATGCTGGTGCCCGAACATATCCAGAGCAAGACCGGCAAGGATAACTACACCAGCCAGGCGACTGGCACTGGGCCATTCAAGCTGAAGGAATGGGTCGCAGCCGAGCAGACGACTCTCGAAGCGTATGACAACTACTGGGGCGGTCGAGCCAATATCGACACCTACCGCGAGGAGGTCGTCCCGGAGGGATCGGTGCGGGCGATTGCGCTACGTACTGGCAAGTCCGACTTCGCCGTCTGGCCGGTCCAGGCAGAGGACAACCTCAAGTTCATTCAGGAGGCGAAGTTCGACGTCAACCGTGCGGCCGGCACGGCGGTGAATCACTTCCCACTCAACAACCAGAAGCCGTCGCTTTCCGACAAGGTTGTGCGCCAGGCGATGATGACGGCGATTGACCGTGATCGTCTGATCAATGATCTGGAGAAAGGATTGGCCGTCAAGGCGACCGCAAACCTGTCGCCAGCGGTTGTGTTCTTTTACAACCCCGACGTGACGAAGTACGACCACAATCCGGACGCGGCCAAGAAGCTGCTGGACGACGCCGGCTACGCGCCCGGCTCGGATGGCATTCGCGAAAAGAACGGCGTCAAGCTCACCTTCACCTGTACCGTCATTACCGGCGACCAGCGGCGACGACCAGAGGCAGAGGTTGTTCAGCAGGATCTGAAGGCGATCGGTATCGACATGCAGATCGACGAGAAGCCGGTTGCCACAATTCTCGATGGGCTGCCGAAGGGGACCCTTGACGCGTCGTTGTTCAACTGGACCTACGGCGTCTCCGAGCCGGACGCCCGCACGACCCTGCGCTCCGACGCGTCGCGGAACTTCTCCAGCTACCGCAACCCGGAGATGGACAAGCTCCTCGATGACGGCGTCCACACGGTCGATCCGACTGAGCGACAGCGCATATACAAAGAGATCCAGGCGATAATCGCGGAAGACGTTCCTTTCCTCTACATCATGTTCTGGGAGGACATCGGCGTCTGGAACAAGCGCATCCAGGGGCGGCCGAAGCACGCCAATAACTCGACCTTCTACTACGCGAACGTGTACAAGTTCTGGATCGATGAGTCGTTGGATAGTTCCAAGGCGTAATCGTGGCGACGGCGCTCGGTTCCGGCCGGACTCTGCCGGCCGGGATCGCAGTGACCGACCTTTTCTCTGATGAGCAGTGAGGTTGCGCGATGGTCGCCTACCTGATACGCCGCTCGCTTCACGGCCTGCTGGTGATCTTTCTGGTCAGCATCGTAACGTTCGGCATTATGCAGATCGCGCCAGGAAATCCGATTGATGTGATGGTCGGACAGGCGCGTGTCTCCCAGGAGCAGATCGATCAGATCAAGCACAAGTGGGGCCTCGATCGGCCGTGGTACGAGCAGTACTTCACCTGGGCCGGCAACATCGCGCGGGGCGACTTCGGGAAGTCGGTTGTGCGCACGAGCGTGCCGGTCAGCACGATGGTGCGCCAGGCTGCCGGGGTAACCATCAAGCTGAACGCGGCGTCGTTCTTGCTGTCCACGATTATCGCTATTCCAGTGGGCATCCTGGCTGCGATTCGACGGAACTCGATCTTCGACTATGTCGCCGCCGTCGGTTCGACGCTGGGCGTAGCGCTGCCGTCCTTCTGGATTTCGCTGATGCTGATCATTCTGTTTTCATTGAAGCTGGGCTGGCTGCCACCGAATGGCACCCAGAGCTGGAAGAACTTCATCCTGCCAGTCGCGGTCCTTTCAGCGCAGGAAACGGCGTTGCTGGCACGGCTGACACGTGGCGCGACACTGGAGATTCTGCGCCAGGATTATGTGACGACGGCGCGGTCCAAGGGGCTGTCCGAGTTCGTCATCGTCCTGCGACACGTGGTGCGCAACGCCCTGCTGCCGGTTATCACCGTCCTGGGCCTGCGACTGGCCTTTATGCTCAGCGGCACGATCGTCGTCGAGACGGTCTTCGGTATGCCTGGGTTGGGTCGGTTGTTCATTGACTCGGTCTTCCGGCTCGATTACCAGGTTATTCAGGCGATCGTATTGATCTCGAGCCTCGTCGTTGTGGTGATGAACATCCTGACCGACCTGATGTACGCGTACGTGGACCCGCGCATTCGCATTCGCTAACGCGGAGTGAAATGGCGGGATGCGCCGGAGGGGCCGCGCATGGTCATGAGGCCAACGGAAGGGACACTGGCGGAGAGTGCTTCGGCGTCGGACCGCGGCCGGGGGCGACAGTCGGAGCTGTCGCGCTCGTGGCGGCGGTTCAAGCGTTATCGACCGGGCCTGGCCGGGACATTCCTCATCCTCCTGCTGATCCTGATTGCCATTTTTGCGCCAGTCCTGGCGCCGTACTCTCCGGAGAAGGTCGATACTTCCCGGATGGGCGAGGCGCCGTCGTGGTCGCACCCGCTCGGATTCGACGGAATCGGCCGCGATGTGCTGAGTCGTACGATCTATGGGACGCGGGTCGCTCTGCTGGTCGGACTGCTATCAACCCTCATCTCGGTCGTCATCGGCGTCGCAGTGGGAGCAACCGCTGGCTTCTTCGGCGGCGCGATCGACACCGTGCTCTCCCGTATCGTTGACACACTGATGGCGTTCCCGCTTCTGGTGCTGCTTGTGACGCTCTCTGCTGTCTTCTCTCCCAGCCTGAAGACGACGATCATCGTCATCGGCGTTAGCGTCTGGGCGTCGTATGCCCGGCTCGTGCGAGCCGATGTTCTCAGCCTGCGAGAGCGTGACTTCATCCAGTCGGCACGCGCAGCCGGGGCGACCAACGCGCGTATCATCTGGCGCCATGTCGTGCCGAACGTGCTTGGGCCGGTCATCGTCATCGCGACGCTCGGCGTCGGCGGCATCATTATCCTCGAGGCAGCGTTGTCATTTCTTGGTCTCGGCGTCCAGCCGCCGACGCCGTCGTGGGGTGGCGACCTGTCCTCGGCGCGGCAGTACCTGGAAATCTACCCGCATATGGCCATCGCGCCGGGGATCATGATCACGATCACTGTCCTTGCCTTCAACCTGCTGGGCGACGGGTTGCGTGACGCGCTCGACCCGCGCCAGCGGGAATAGTCGGCTGGTGATCTCCCGAGGATGATGACGACCGCCGCAACGACGTCTGTGTCGCCTTCTGGCGACGCATTCAGCACTCGTCTGTTCCGGTCGGCGATCGTGATGCGACTGATCGATCCGGCACGCTCGACACACGCCGGTCCTTGTGAAGCGAGATTCCGGCCCTGTTCTCAACCCACGTCGACCGAACCGTCGTCGTGCCTGCCGCCATCTCCTGCGTTGATCCCAGCGCATGACGACGGGACTTGTGGGGTCGTGGCCCGTCACCATGCGCTGGTTGTTGATTAGTACCCCGCGTCCATCGCCTGGCGGCCCAGGTGGCCGCCGAGGACGTTCCATGGGGGGCGATTCTCCGGGTGGTACTCGAAGCGGGCGCGTTCGAAGTACTGGACGGTATAGACGTCGCCCGTTTCCCGGTTGCGCTCCTGGAACTCCTCGCTGATCGGATATCCGAAGATCTCCAGTCCACCGTGAGACACCCAGTAGTCGCGGAAGCCGAAGCAAAGCCGGTGACCAGTTGGCTGGTAGAAGTTACAGTTCGCGTCGGACGATGCCACGATTCGCTGGAATGGCTTCTCACCTCCGCGTCCCGCCGTTAGCTGGACGCCCAGCAGGCCGAGTAGCACGTCGTAGCGCGCCGGCCAGACCCCCGGATGCAGCTCCATCCGCACCCGCTCGAAGTACTGCATCTGGACGCCATCGCGCGTGAACACATCGGAGATCGGAAAGCCGAAGCTGGCCAGCCCACCGAAGCCGTTCCAGTAACGCAGGAAGTTGCCCGAGACGGTGTGGCCTGTTTCGGGGAAGTAGCGTGACGTCGGCGCGATGAAGTCGCGCACCGTCTGGAAACGATAGCCGCGCGCGCGGAGCTGGTCGATCATCGCCGGCAGCGCCGCTGCGTCCTGCGAGGCTGCGCCGACGTGCATCAGCACGATCCCGCCCGGCGTTGCCTGGTCGAGCGTCTTCTGGACGATCTGGCTGCTGGTCGCGCCGTTCCAGCCCATCGTGTCGGTCGTCCACATCACGCTAACCGTGTAACCGTTCGCCGCCAGGTCGTTGAGTGTCGATTGGTCGTACTCACCATACGGTGGGCGGAAGTACGGCTTCATCCAGACGCCGGTCTGAGAATGGACGAGATCCTCGGTTCGGCTGAGCTGACTGGCCCGCTCGGCGGAGGAGATCTGCGGGAAGTGCGGGTGGTCCCACGAGTGATTGATCAGCTGATGCCCGTCGTTGACCATCCGACGGACGAGATCGGGGTTCGCCTGCGCCCAGACACCGGTCATCCCGAACGACGCCTTGACATCCTTGCTCGCCAGTGTGTCGAGGATCTGCTTCGCATAGCCAGTATCGGATCCTGCGTCGAACGTGAGCGCCATGACCTTCTCGGTTGTGTCGAACTTGCGAACTGTCAGCACCTCGGCGGCCGCGACGTTCTGCGGCGCGACGGTCAGCGCCGGCCCGATCGTGATGATCGCCAACAATAGCGCCAGCGCCAGGCGGGCGAGGACGCGGGACCGGGATCCTCCGCGTGACATCTTGACCTGCTTTCCTTTAGCCGTGCCGGCCGTATCACTCGATATAACGCTCCGAGCAGATGGCAGGTAACGGATCTTGCTGAAGCCTCAGCGCAACCCGCCGGCGGTTGTCGCTCGTGGTCAGCCACCCACCAGTAGCACTGCCGCCCCCTGAAATCGGCCGGCCCGGAGGTCAGCCAGCGCCTCGTTGGCCTGCTCCAGAGGATACGTCGTTACGTCGGTCCGGATTGGGACACGTGGCGCGATGGCCAGAAACTCCTCACCGTCCTGCCGGGTCAGATTGGCGACCGAGCGGATTTCGCGCTCACCCCAGAGAATGTCGTATGGGAAGCTGGGGATGTCGCTCATGTGAATCCCGGCGCAAACGACGACTCCTCCCTTCGCCAGCGCTCGAAGCGCGGTGGGCACGAGGTCGCCGGCCGGCGCGAAGATGATCGCGGCGTCCAGCTCGACCGGTTGCTCGTCGGATCCGCCGGCCCAGAGCGCGCCGAGTGAGCGGGCAAACTGCTGGCTGGCCTCGTCACCGGGGCGGGTGAAAGCGTAGACCTCGCGCCCCTGCCAGACAGCTACCTGAGTGACGATGTGCGCCGCTGCGCCGAAACCATAAAGCCCCAGCCGGCGTGCGTCCGCGGTCATTCGGAGCGCTCGGTAGCCGATCAGCCCGGCGCAGAGCAGGGGCGCGGCGGCGAGATCGTCGAACTCCTCGGGGATGGGAAATGTGAAGCGCTCGTCGGCGACCGCCAGCTCGGCATAGCCGCCGTCGATATCGTAGCCGGTGAACCGGGCGTTATCGCAGAGATTCTCTCGTCCGCTCAGGCAGTAGCCGCAGGTTCCATCGGTGCTGCCCAGCCACGGCACTCCCACCCGCTCGCCTGGCCAGTCGCGGGTGACGCCGGAGCCGGCCGCGACGACCGTCCCGACGATCTGGTGCCCTGGCACAAGCGGCAGCTTTGGCTCGGTCAGCTCACCGTCGACGATGTGCAGGTCGGTCCGGCAAATGCCGCAGGCGTGGACGCGGATCAGCACCTGGCCGGCTTCAGGCGTCGGGTCCGGCAGCTCCGCGAGCTCCAGTGGCTGGCCGGCCTCGCGGAGGATCATTGCTCGCATCGATCGCGCTCCCTTCGGTTGCAGTGCGTATTCAGTCGTCATCCTCTGGCGCGCGAGCGGGCTCTGGACGCCTGGCCGCGACTCTGCGACAGTTGTGACCGATCTTCCGACGCGAGGAAGTGCATCAAGGAGAAGCTTCTGATGACTGCGACAACCCCATCGATCCGGTTCGGCCTGCGTTGTAGCCAGCATCATCGCACCTGGGCGGATCTCAAGCGTGCCTTCCAGGCGGCCGATGCCTGGGGGCTGGAGTCCGCCTGGGTCTTCGACCATATCATCCCGCTGACCGATCCGCGCACGGGCCCGAATATGGACGGCTGGACGTTGCTGGCCGGCCTCGCCGAGGCGACCAGTAACGTGTTGATCGGCCCGATGGTAACCGGCATCACCTATCGCAATCCCGGCCTCGTGCTCAAGTCGGCGGTGACTGTCGACCACATCTCGAATGGACGCTGTCTGCTCGGGGTTGGCGCTGCCTGGTTTGGCGGCGAGCACGAGATGTACGGCATCGAGTTCCCACGAGACGGCGTGCGCGTTTCGATGCTCGCCGAGGCGCTAGAGGTTTTCGAGCTGCTCCAGACCGAGGAGTATGCGAACTACGACGGCAAGTACTACCAGCTCCGCGAAGCGCCGTTCTTCCCGAAGCCGATTCAGCAGCGAAACGGCAAGCCCCATCTGCCGGTCGTCATTGGCGGCTCGGGCGAACGGATGCTGGGAATCATCGCGCGTCATGCCGATTGGTGGGACAACAACTTCTCCGACGAAGCACAATATCGAGAACGCGTGACGCGGCTCGAGGATGCCTGCGCCAGGCTTGGCCGCGACCCGCTGGAGATTCGCCGTTCGACCACACTCGCGGCCGATTTCATCAGTAAGCCCGAGGCCGAACAGCGCGAGAAGCTCGCGTCACTTCGCGCGCTCGGCATCACCGACTTCCTCTTCCACATTCCCGACGATATCGCCGATTTCAAGCCAGTCGCCGAAGGGCTGATCCCGAAGCTGCGCGAGGAGTGGAAGTAGGCGTTACTCGACGGGAATGGCTGCCCCCCGGATGACCCCGGCCGGCTCGCTGCAAAGAAACGCGATCACCTCGCCGATCTGCGCCGGCTTGATCCAGTTATCCGGGTTTGCCTTCGGCATTGCCTCGCGGTTCTGCGGGGTGTCGATTGTCTCCGGCAGGACACAGTTGACCGTCACACCGGTCCGACGGAGCTCCCGGCCCAGTGAGCCGGTAAACGCGATGACCGATGCCTTTGCTGCCGCGTAGGCAGCCGTATTCGGCGATGGGTTGACGGCAGAGCGAGCGCCGATGGTGACGATGCGGCCGTAGTCGCGCTCGACCATGCCCGGCAGCGCGGCGCGGATTACCGACACCGCGGTCTGGACGTTCAGCTCGACCAGCTCGCGCCAGGTCTGATTGTCCGTCTGGATGAACGTAGCGCCGCGAAACCCGCCGACGAGGCAGACGAGCGCGTCGATACGACCATGCCGGGCGATGATCCGTTCAACCAGCGGTTCGGCCGTGCCCGGCGACAGCAGATCGGCGACCTCGACCTCGATCCCCTCCGTTGCGGACGGCGTCGGCCGGTGCGCGGTGGTCACAACCGTTGCTCCCTCGCGGGCGAGCACCGGCAACACTCCGCTGCCCAACGACCCGGTGCCGCCTGTCACCAGCACGATCCGTCCATCCAGTATTCCTGCCATAGTGCGACCCCTTCCGTCTCTTCCTGTCGCCGATTGTACGCAGATCGCCTGCCACGCCGCGGTCAGTCCGTGTCGGATGATGGCAAACTGAGTCCCAGACGCGTTCATGTGCGAGACGGAGTGGACGGGCTGTGCAGATCGAGACCGAGCGGCTCACGTTGCGCGAGTTTGTGCCTCACGACTGGCAGGCGATGGCTCACTACTGGGCCGATCCACGCTACGCCCGCTTCTATCCCGAACGCGACAACGCTGGGGCATTCGTCCGTGTGCTGGTCGATCGCTTCGTTGCCGCTCAGGGGGACGATCCTCGTCTGGCCTGGCAACTTGCCATTGTCGAGCGAGCGAGCGGCACGATGATCGGCAACTGCGGTATCCGAATCAACGACCCGGCGGTTCGTGAGGCGAATATCGGGTACGAGCTGAATCCCGCATTCTGGGGCCTTGGCTACGCGACCGAGGCGGCTGCATCGATTCTGCGCTTCGGATTCCAGGACCTTCAGCTGCATCGAATCTGGGCCGAATGCATCTCCGAGAATTCTGGCTCGATTCGTGTGCTGGAGAAGCTCGGCATGCGCCGCGAGGGCCACTTTCACCAGCATCAATGGTTCCACGAGCGCTGGTGGGACACGCTTGTCTACGCGATCCTCGAGCAAGAGTGGCCGGCGCTGGCTGCTGTCTCGGTGGGTTGATATCCCCGTTTCGTGACTCACGCGAATGTTGCCCAGGACTCTTGACATACCATGGCAGACACGCATACCCTGCTGCGAACCGCATCTGGCAGATCCTCGGCGCGCTCGACAGCGAGCCGCCATCCGAGGAGCAACAGCTGCCGGGTTGCGTGAATGGCGACGTGGTGGCCCGGCGATGACTGCCGGCACTGGCCATTCTGCGGACCATGCGCGCCCGCCCGCGACTTCCAGCACGACCGCGTATTGCGCGGAACCCCGCCTCGGCTCCGGACTCCTGTGTCCGGCGTCGTTGGCATCCATTCTTCGGCTCTTCGACGAGTGATGGCCGCTCGTCCGGGCAGGTTGGCTCGCCGGAACCGCTCGATTCCGGCGTCGGGGGTACAGGGGTAAGGAGTCTCGATGAAGCGTTCGGACTATCTCAGCGACACGATGGACGATCTGCTACGCCAGGCGCAGACGGGCCGGCTCAACCGGCGAGCGCTCCTCCGGCGT
>CALMXF010000382.1 GCA_937870985.1 uncultured Chloroflexota bacterium | reverse complement strand
TCCAGCCTTTGCGGCGCTTCACCATGGCTTCCTGCGGCACGAGCTGGAGGATCGGCATCGCGCTCAAGCTCGCCCAGGAGGATGCGCTCGAGCGGGGTGGCCCGCCGGTCGTTAGCGGCCTCGAAGATGGAAACGACCAATGGACCCGGATCGACCAGAGGCCCGCTGGCTCGCTTGTCGTCGGCGCGATCCAGACCCCGCTCGGCCGGCGACGAGCCAACTCCCTTGCCTCCGCCGGGGTCGCCGTCGGATGAGAATCCCCGTTGGGCTTCCGCCGGATCACCGTCCCCAATATGCGTCTTGCGCGCGCTCCCTGTCCCGCCAACTGCCAATCCCTCCTGATCATCATCCTCCGCGCCAACGCGGCTGCCGCTCGAATCCCGTATGACCGATGCGTCGTCTGCCTGATCTCCGACTGGATCGACCAGCGGAGACGCCCGCAGCCCCGGCGGATCTCCCGCACGAGGTGTCGTTGTGGTGGTTGTCGTAGTGATCTGGTGTTGGTGATACGTTGTGTTGCCGGGTGCAACAGCGGTTGGCAAACCATTGGTGGCTCGATCAACGGTGGTTGGGTCGAGCATGGATAAACCGTTGTTGCTCTGCCCAACGTTGCTGCTCGAACCGTTGTTGGTGTTATCAACAACGACTACTGCGTGACCCATCTGACCATCGTTGCTCTGAACAACCGAGGTTGCTGTTGTCCCGTGTTCCAGCGTCGACTGTTGGGTACTGGGCAACACATCGTGATGTTCCTGACCGCTGGTTAGCCCGGTGGTTTCCGAAACCGTTTTCGTCTTTGTGTCGGCGCGCTTCCGGTGGCCGGCCCGACTTCTGGCGCTCGCTCGTTCCTCCAGCTCACGCGTTCGCTCGCGTAGCGCCTGCCAGAGTGGATCTCCGGCGACCTCGGTGAGGATCTCGTGCCAGACGTTGTCGCGGTCGATTGGATCGAACCGGGGAGAGAAGACACGCCGGACGTAACGGTAGACAGCGTCGTCGCGCGCCGCGACATTTGCCACGGCAATGACATCCATAGCACGGAGCGTCACGTGTTCGCCGTGATCTTTCACGCGATACAGGTTATGCGGCACGCGCCAGCGCCGTCCTCGCTCGTCGATTCGCAGGATCATCTCCTTGCGGATCTCGATCAGATCGAGGGCCACCAGGATCTTGTTGATCGTGATCAGCTCCGCGCGATCCTCGCCGTAGAAGTCCGCCTCGGCCTGTTGACTCGGGAATGCATAGCCGCGACGGGGTGATTCTTCGCGCCGGTCGGTCCAGACGGTGTACGAGTTGAGCAGTCCGATCCCCTTCAGGCCGATCAGGGGCGAGTACTGTGTGACGATCGTATTCCAGTGCCAGAACCATCCGCGTCGTCGAGCATCGACCCCCGACTGTCCGGCATCGATCTCACTCGCTTCTCTGGCATCAGACTGCTCGTCGTTGGCTCCGGTCACTCGCGACTCGGCAGATGGCTGTTCGCGCCCACGCCGCAACCCGGCCGGGGTTTGCCGATCGGGTTGTTCGGCTGCTGGCTCGGACATAGCTGCCTCCCACGCCACTGGGGTAACAGGGCTGATCGAACGGTTCGACCATAGAGTAGCAGCATCCTATCATCAACTCAAGTGCGAGTCTGCGTGGTGAGTAGTTAGACCGCTGGCTTTCCCGCGTGACAGTTGAGGAAGTGACGAGTGAAGACTCAGCGAAGTTCCGAGTGGTTGACACAGGAATCACCGTCAGATATCGTCACGTGTGACGAGTGACGGATCGCTTTGACAGGCGCTGTCGGAACGAGATCCGGGCAACGCGAGCTACGAGGAGGCGTTCGATGGCGATCGAGGTGGTCCTGCCGTATCGGACCGACTGGCGGGCGATGGAGAACGTCCTCGACTATTGCAAGGGAAAGGGCGCCGATCGCAGCGCGCTCGAAACGCGCTTCGGCGCTGGCGAGGGGTTGCGCGAGACGCTTAATGCCCTCGAACAACTCGCGTTAATCGAGCGAAGCGATGCGGGTGACGTCCGTCTCTCGATGCTCGGCGAGCAGCTCGCCTACGCGCCCGACCGCGCCCGGCGGCGCGAGCGTCTTGTCGAGGCGCTCCTCGGCTACTCGCCGTACCGAGCGCCGCTCGAGCGCGCCGTCGCCGAGGCGTTCCTGCTCCTCGACGCTCCGTGGGTCGAGCACCTCTGGCAGGTCGATATGCGTCTCGGCCAGCCACGCAACCGTGTTGAAGAGGCGCGGACATTCTTCTTCCGCATGGCAGACGAGGCCGGCCTCGGCGTCTTCCGTCGCGGTGTGCGTGGGCAGACCACTCGCCTGGAGCTCGACGAAGATATTGGCGCGATGTTGCGTCCGTTCCTGGAACGTCCATCGTCCCGGATAGTGGTCGCGACCCAGCCGTCCGATGCGCCCGAGCTCCAATCAGTCGGCGATAGTGCTCCGGCCGAGGCTCTGTCCGTCCCGATGACGATCGCGCCGGGTATCACGGTGACGATCCAGGTCGATATGACTGATTGGGACTTCGAGCGTATCGAGCGGTTTCTTGCCCTCGTCGGCCACCGGCGCCAGGGTGGCTGACAGGGCCAGGAGCGATATATCCCACCCGGAGGCGCCGGCAGTGTCCTTCAGCGGCTGATCTGCTCGATGTCGTGGAGCGCTGCCTCGATCGCCGTCTCGTCGGAGTCGGGCGGCAACCCGTCTCGCCGCAGCCAGTAACGTACCCCGGCTGGGCGTCTGTTGAAGTCGAGAACAGGTTTCAGCGTGACATGCCAGCGCTGCTCTCCGCACTGGACGATCAGGTGGGTGCGGCCGTCGGCCGCTGGAATGATCCGCTCGATCTCGGCGGGCATCGGCTGTGTTCCTCTCTGACGCCGAGGCTGGCTTCGGCGGCGCCTCGCCTGGCTAAGTCCGGCCAATGCCCGCGTTCCGCAGGTCGTATCATCAGAATAGAACAGGCGTTCTGCTGTCGTCAAATCAAACCGACTGTCGCGATGGCTGCTGCCGGAGGTGGGCGGGGAGTGCTGCGCGGAAACTTGACTTCTACGCCAATGTGTGAGACGTTACGACATGTTAGTGCTGCGATGATCCGCGTGTTCGCATATTTCTGGAATGGGTCACCTCAGCCAGAGCATGGACGGTTCTGTATCGTCCGCTCATAGACGCCACAACTCGGAAGCGTTGACGCGCGGGCTGTAATTTGGGCGCCTCGCCCGCGTCGAGCAAGTGGTGCAACCGGCCGATGGGAACATCGTGCCGGTTTGCTGTATTTGCCACCGGCCACGTCGAGAACCCGGGAGGGGACGATGGCTGACCGAGTAGTGATCGTCGATGGTGACTCACTTACCGCCAAACTCATGTGTTTCGCGCTCGAGGACGCCGGCTTTGAGGTGGCGGTCGCGATGTGCGGAGAAGACGCATTCGACCTGGTGCTGACCCGCGAGACCAGTCTGCTCATCCTTGATATCAACCTGCCCGACACTGACGGATTCGCGCTCCTCTCCGAGCTGCGGGCCAGGCGCTATGCCGGCCCGAGTATCTTTGTCACTGCGCGGGGGGGCATCGCCGATAAGCTGCGTGGCTTCGCATTGGGCGCCGAGGATTACATCGTCAAGCCATTCGAGCCGCTCGAGCTCGTCGCGCGGGTTGCGTGCATCATCCGGCGCGTCCGGCGGGCTGACCTGATGACGATGGGAACGATCGTCCGCGCTGGCGACGCCGAACTGTCGATCGGTGAGCTTTCCTACCGGAGCGGGGCTATCGACGCGACCAGCCTGACCCCGACGGAGATGCGCATCCTCGAGGTGCTGATGCGCAACCCGACGGTCGCGATCTCTCGCGAACGTCTCATCGAACGAATCTGGGGGTACGACTTCATCGGCGAGACCAACCGCGTCGATGTCTATATCCGGCGCATCCGATGCAAGATCGAGCCGGACCCGGATCGCCCGCGCTATCTCCATACCGTCCGCGGCATCGGCTACCTCTTCCGCACTGAGGGCAGCATCCAGGTGGATCTGTCCGCGACGCCGCGCAAGCTGAAGGTTGTCCAGGCGATTCCAGCCTGATCCCCTGCGCGATTCACCCCTTGCCTGATTACCGCCGGCTCCCGACAGGGGCCGGCGGTATTGCTATCCCCTGCTGGCGCGATCGCTTCTCTCCGCATCGCGAGCGAGCGTCGTCGTCTGTTCTGGAAACAGGCTGCTAGACTGCGTCCGAAGACACAACGTCTACCGGGCATGGAGGACGATATGGCGGATGATCTCTGGCGGCTCGATGCGGTGGCGCTTGCGAGATTGATTCAGACGGGCAGTATCTCCGCCCGCGAGGCGGTGACATCGCACCTCGAACGACTCGACGTGGTGAATCCCCAGCTCAACGCCGTCGTCCCGCCGTTTCTGCACGAACAGGCGCTCTCCGACGCGGATGCCGCCGACCGCGCTCGACAGGCTGGTGAGCCGCTCGGCCTGCTCCATGGGCTGCCGATCACGACAAAGATCAACACCGACCAGGTCGGCCTGCCGACCGACAGCGGCGTGCCCGCGCTCAAGGACCTCATCGCCTCCGAAGACAGTGCCCAGGTGGCCAACCTGCGCCGCGCCGGGGCGGTCATCATCGGTCGCACCAACGCGCCCGCGTTCTCGATGCGCGCGATGACCGACAACGCGCTGCACGGCCTGACGCTCAATCCGTGGAATCCAGCCATGACCTGTGGTGGATCCAGTGGCGGCGCTGGATCATCGATCGCCGCCGGCGTCGGCGTCATCGCACAGGGCAACGACATCGGCGGCTCGGTGCGCTGGCCGGCCTACTGCAACGGCGTCGTCGGCCTCCGTCCCAGCCTCGGCCGGGTTGCCGCGTTCAACCCGAGCGCCACCGCGCCGCGGCGGATGAGCTCCCAGATAATGTCCGTTCAGGGCCCGCTGACGCGCAGTGTGCGCGATGCCCGGCTAGCGTTGGCGGCGATGGCAACCCCCGATTATCGCGATACCTGGTGGGTTCCCGCCCCACTGACTGGCGAGCCACTGCCTCACCCAATCCGAGTCGCGCTCGTGACAGAGGTCGAAGGCGTCGTCATCGCCCCGGAAGTCGTCGCAGCCGTCCGTCAGGCTGGCAGCTACCTGGGCGCCGCGGGTTATCGGGTCGAGGAGATCACTCCGCCTGACCTTTCGCGCGTGTCGGATCTCTGGCATCCGATCGGCTTGCCGGACCTGAACCTGTCGCTGCGTCCGTTCCTTGCTGAGAGTGGCGACCCGGGTATTGCCACGTTCATTGAGTCGTGGATCGCGCTGATGGGCATCGCCGACCAGCCAACCTATCTCAACGCGCTCGCCGAGCGTGACACTCTGTTGCGCGCCTGGAACGAATTTCTGGACACCTACCCGCTGATCGTGATGCCTTCCTCCACGCAGGTAGCGTTGCCGGTTGGCCTGGATATTCGTGGCGAGGATAGCGCGCCACTCATGCTCGACGCGCTGCGGTTTCAGCTGACCCTGCCCGTCCTCGGCCTGCCGGGGCTGGCGGTCCCGACGACGCCGGTGAATGGCTTGCCGATGGGGGTGCAGATCGTCTCGCGCCGTTTCCGCGAGGATCTCTGCCTCGATGCCGGCGAGGTTATCGAAGCGCACGCGGGTCAGCTCACACCGATCGAGCCACGCGGATCAGCTGCCGGTCAATAGCCGGGTTTCGCCGGCCGGCAGCTTGTCCCACCAGTGCTGGTAGCGGCGGTAGATGAGTGGATCGCGCCCGGCCAGCAGGCGAGATAGCGAACGGGCCTCGGCGGCGAGTTCGTCCCAAACATCTTGCGGCAGCGGGTGGAACGCGGTTGCCTCGATGCCGCCGTCAATCGCGCGCCAGACACCGGCAACGAAGCCGTCCACCAGCAACGTTGGCAGTGAGTCGCCATTCACCCGAATGACATGCTTGCGGTACTGGGGCGGGATGACGCGGTCGCGGACGGCATAGGCCAGGAGCAGGTTGTCCCACATACCCAGCAGTCGTGGCGGCGCTGGGGTATCCGGGTCGGGGAGCGGCCTGCCCGGGATGTCGAACAACTCCTCCCCGGCTGGCCCGGTCAGTCGGACGACATCGCCGTCCAGCGCACGCAGCGCCAACCGAATCCGGCTGCGCTGGATCATCGCGAACTGCGCCACGTCCGCTACCGTCGCCGGCCCGAACCCGGCCAGATAGCGCAAGACCAGTGTCTGTAGAGACTCCGCCGCCGTCTGGTCGCCCAGCACCGGTCTGAACGGCGGGGCGACGAACGCCATCTGTGATCCGAACGACCAGGTCTCACCGGTCGGCGCGCGCAGCAGCGGCGCGTACTGTCGCAGCGCC